>JALSHF010000204.1 GCA_026982375.1 Emcibacter sp.
TCCGCCCTCGAAGAGGATGTGGGGCGCGGCGATTTAACCAGCCTTGCCATCATTCCGGCGGATCAAAGACTTTCGGCCGCTATGGTTGCGCGGGAAAATATGGTCATCGCCGGTATGTTCGTTGCGAGCGAACTGATCAAGACATGCGACCCCCTGGCCCAGATCGACGTGATCGCAGCAGACGGGCTTGAGGTTATGGCCGGCAGCACCATTCTGAAAGTCAGCGGCAATGCGCAAAAACTGCTTACCGCAGAGCGGGCCGCGCTGAATATCCTGCAGCATTTATCAGGCATTGCCACGCTCACCCGGGCTTATGTGCGCGAGATTGAACATACGGACTGCCGCCTGCTGGATACCCGAAAAACCATCCCGGGATATCGGAAACTGGCCAAATATGCCGCCCGCACAGGCGGCGCCATGAACCACCGTATGCGGCTTGATGATGGTTTGTTAATCAAGGACAATCATATCGCCCGCATTGGCAGCATCAAGGCCGCCGTCGAAGCCGCCAAAGCCTATGACACGAGTGCCAGCACCATTGGCATCACGGTCGAATGCGATAATCTGGCCCAGGCCGAAGATGCCGTGGCTGCCGGTGCGGATCGTCTGCTGCTGGATAATATGAGCAATGAGCTGTTGCGCAGCGCCGTGCAGAAATATAAAGACCGCGTCAAGCTCGAAGCTTCCGGCGGTGTGACACTTGATACCATTAAAGCCATTGCCGAAACCGGCGTCGATTATATCTCCGTCGGCCGCATCACCCAATCCGCCCCCGCCGTTGACATCGGGATGGATTATCTGGATTAGGGTGAGGTTATCGCTTTGCCATTCTAAAAGTGATTCTATGTAAGACGCCCTCTGTTTTAACCCTAACGCCGTCTTTAGTAGAAGGGGCATAACGAAATTTTGATAAGGCCTCATGAGCTTCTTTTTCAAAGGTTTTAATATTCTCACCATGCAGAGTTTTAATATCTTTTACCTGACCAAATTCATCAACCGTAAATTCCGCAATGATATGTCCCGACTTTCCTGACATTAGCGCACTGCGGGGATATTTAGGACGGGTTTTATATAATGGTTTAATTTCCCGATTAAAATCAATGGGACGCTCCGTTGCAACGGCAATACAATGTTCCGTGGCTTTGTCTGTTTTGCCCATCTTTTCATAAGCCCCCACCAGAAATGCATGAACCTGTAACGTCCTGTCATGCCCTGCGGGTAATTGATTTTTATAAACAGCCAATACTTTTTCAAATTTTTCCGCTGCACGCTTAGGCTTTTTATAAGCCATATTAATTTTTGCCTGCCAGAATATGGCAAACGCCGTTTTATGATGTTGATCGCCCAGCGTTTTGGACAATAGCTCATGAGCTTTGTTCACAAGCCTCCTTGCTTGACGGCTGTGCTTATGGCTCATCGAGTAATAAATCCCAAGCCATAACATCCGATCGGCTAGCATTTCATCAGAGACCTGCAATTCTTTTGCAAGGTCAAGCCCCATGCGGGCATATTTAATGGCATCCTCATTATTTCTATTTTCTGAATAAGCCTTTGATAACAAGCCAAGTTTGAATAAATATTTTTTGTCCTTCGGCGTGCCTAAATCATCAAGAGTATTCATATGTTCCTGATAATATTGCGCCGCCTGATGCCTTTTCCTTGCAAGCTCACTCACTTGGCCCAGATTGAATATTGCCATCGCATGAGTCTTGGATATTTTGCCGTAGGCCTGCGGTGTTAAAGCATAAATTTGTTCCGCAATCCCTAAGGCCTCGTCAATATTACCTGCCTTCAGGCTCGTTTTATAGAGCTTATGAAGGCTCAGTATTTCGCTCTTTTGATCTGCCTTTTCATCGGCATAGACGGATATTGACATTAAAATAGTGATAACGCTTAAGGTCGCAATGAGCAGACGTGACATATTTTTCCCTTTTGTCCCCTGAAATGGTTGAAAAAGACTACAAGAAAATATATTCCATGCCAAGTTTATTTATCGGACAGATTCAGGGCGTTCTTCAGGGACAGATTCAGGGCCATATATTCGGCCGGTCAGCCAGCCGCAGAATTTCCAGAGCATCCAGACCAGAAAGATAGACAGATAACCGTCAAGGGCATAATGCCAGCCCAGATGAACCGAACCAATCTGGATCAGGATGAGAAATATCAGCATGCCATAACCGATATATTTGCTGACCTCGCGCCCGGAAAAATATAGCAGGGCGGCAATGGCCACATGCATACTGGGCATGGCCGAAATACCGCTGCCAATACCCGTATCATTTTTCAGATAATCGGCCCACAGCATGTCTTGTGTGTTCAAGGCAAAAATACCAAAAACACTATCTTTATATTCTTGGTCAAATGCTTTCAGAGCGTCCATCAATGGCCCGAAAATAGAATGATCACCGACAATATCACCGTAATAAACCGGCCCGGCAGAAGACATAAATACCGCAAGCAGCAATCCAATCAGCGGCCATGAAATGACAAAGGCAAATAAAAACTGCATCCGTTGCCGGCCAAAATGCACATTGACAATCATCCATAAAACGTAAGAAAACATGATGAAAAACCACAGATTATAAACAAAATTCAACATGACGGATAAAAATGCCGTGCCAAAAATACCATGGGTAATACGCCAGGGATCAAGCCCGAAATGCAGAAACCGGTCGGCCTTCATCAGAAATTCATCAAGATAAAAAGGCTGCACCAGATGGATCGCGGATTTCATGGATGAAAATAAGGACATGAATGTTGGCAAAAGAAGCATCGGCACTAAAAAAGCCAACATATAATTGGCATTAAGCCACCCGCCCAAAAAGTCATCTTTTATGCGGGGCAGCCCCCGTTCATGATCCTCATACCCCAGATACCTGAACATATAGGACAGGCTTTTAACCAGCAACACCAGAACAAGGCTTACCACCAGAATGCCGGCGTAAAGTGATGGTTTGAAATGACTGAGAAGATCATAGGCCCACAGGGTGACATAGACCCCAATGGCCTGCGCAGCGAACAAACACAGCAAAATAATATTGCCCTGCAAGGTGGTCCGCGCCACACTCATATTACCCTTTAAAACAACCGCATGATCCATGGGAAACCCGATTTTCTTATATTTATTTTCCTTAAAAAATATCGCCCATGCATTAATATTTTACAAAGATCATGCTAAAAAGATTATCTCCAGCCCTGCCCCGCCCAAATAACCATCCCCATTGCCAAGCAGCGGGGTATTTATTTTCTTTGAATTCCGCTCAAGCGCCGCTAAAGGCTGCACTTCCGTCGGTCACTAGTCGTCGCTTCACTCCTTCAATCTCGCCCCAAGGGGCGGGGAATAAATCCCCTGCGAGATTTAAATCAGGCTCATCTTTTTAACCAGCGAAAATCCTTTTTTGAAAAGGCGTAGAAAATCAGGAATATCCCGCTGAGGCTGGTAAAAAGGCCCAGACTTGCGGCAAATATCAGCAGGAGGCTGTTGAAATCAGACCGTTCATCATAATCCATAATATGCAGCATCCAGAAGAAATCAAACTGGCGCCAGATATCTGACCTTACCGTAATCACCCGCGCCAAATCCGGCGATACATAAAGGCTGCTGTTCACATCATCATCAAAATTCACCTTCCATATGGGCAGAGGCCGTCCCCGTATTTCGCCGTATTCTTCCGGATCCGTGACATATTCAATGGACAGATATTTACCCGTCCATCGATAGGCTTTCGTGGCAATGACAATGGCCTGCGCCCGCGTTACCGGTTTGAGTGGCTGACCATTTTTGGCATCAATAAATTCTACCCCGTCCGGAAATTTAACTTCATAAGCCGCCGCGCCATTTCGGGAGAATAACCGAATATTGGTTATTTCCCGGCCTTCGTTCCGGGCCATAAGGTCGCGCGCGGTGAAGGTCACCTCAGTCCTGTTTATGGGGGCGGCTTTTGCCGTTTTATGCCACAAATGATCGCCGTGCACTTCTTCGATCGGCACATAGGACATCAGAAACCCGCTTAAGGTCCATAATACCAACTGAACCCCAATGATCAACGCAAGCCATTTATGGATACGGCGGAATAACAAGTTATAATTCATACCATTCGGCTTTCAGGAATATAAAACAGGCAGGAATATAGAATGGGATTTGCGGATATTATTGCGCCATCATTGTTTCATTTGGGCATCGCGTTTGGCTTTGAATTCATTGCCGTCGCGCCAGTTGGGGAAACTGTCTTCCTGTGATAATTGCAAGCCGATTTTATAGATCAATTCCAAGTCCTGAACCGCGCCTGTCATATCCCAGTCTTCGGAATATTCATCGCCCGGTTTATGGTAACGGTTGGCGGTATAATCCGCTTTTTTATCCATCAACCATTTGCGGCCATGCTTGACACTGTTGACCCCGGGGCTGAAATATAACGCCGGCACCCCTTCCTTGGCGAGGCTGAAGTGATCAGAACGATAAAATGTGCCTCTTTCCGGTTTGGGATCAGGGTTGGCTATGCGTTTCTGTTTGAACACGGCCTGATCAACATAATCGTCAAGGGCGGAATTACCATATCCCACGATGGTCACATCATGGGTTGGCCCATGATAGGCCAATACATCCATGTTAAGCGCGGCCACGGTCTTGTTTAAGGGAACAATGGGGTTTGCCCCGTAATAGGCTGAACCGAGCAGGCCTTGTTCCTCTGCGGTAACCGCCATAAACATGATGGAGCGACGCGGCTTTTGCGCGCCAGACATATAGGCATTGGCAAGCTCGATCAATCCGGCGGTGCCGCTGGCATTATCCGCCGCGCCGTTATAAATCTGATCGCCTTCCAGAGAAGTGTCTTTACCCATATGATCCCAATGGGACATATGAATGATAAATTCATCTGCCCTGTCCGTTCCCGGCATTATGGCCACAACATTATTGGACACCACGCGGCGAATTTTATTTGTTAAATCAACAGACATATTCGCTTTTAAGGAAACAGCCTTGAATTCTTTCGTGGCCGCCTGTGCCGTCAGGGCCTGATAATCAAGGCCTGCATCCGCGAAAATTTTAGCCATTTCATGGCCCGGCACCCATGATTCCACAGCGACCCGTGACATATTTCCGTCGGTGCTTTCCAGCCCGATTTGCGGCCCGGCCCAGCTTCCGGAAACCACTTCCCAAGGATAGGACGCCGGCGCTGTTTCATGAATGATAATCACGGCTTCGGCCCCCTGCCGGGCGGCTTCTTCGTATTTATAGGTCCAGCGGCCATAATATGTCATGGCATTCCCGGTGAAAAGATCGGGATCCTGCGTGGCATAGCCGGGGTCATTGACCATGACAACGACGGTTTTCCCGCGCACGTCCAGCCCGTCATAGTCATTCCAGCCATATTCAGGGGCCACGACACCATAGCCGACGAAAATCATTTCGCTGTTGGTGACGGACTGGGCCTCGACAACCCGTTTGGTCCAGCCCATAAAACCCGGGCCATATTCAAGTTTCATATCACCCGCAGGCGTCGTAATGCTCATCACCGCATCAGGAGACATGGTCAGCTCAACCATATTCGCCCCTTGGAAAAAGCTGTCGCCATTTCCCGGCTTCAGGCCAATTTTTTCAAATTCCTGCTTCAGGAAATTAATGGTTTTCTCTTCGCCGATAGTGGCCGGCGCGCGGCCTTCAAACTCATCCGAGGCCAAAATTCTAAGATTCTGTGTCAACCGCTCCGCATCAATATTGATTGCCACCTTCTCTGGCGGCTCTTTATAAAATACTGATATGGTTAAAACAATTAAGAGTGCCGCCATAATCCATAGAATTTTTTTCATTATGATATCCCTTTATAAAAAAATTTTCCAAAAACTAACATATATCCACATCAGTAAAAAGTTCAAAATTACTCTTTTGATTTACGGGGCCTTAATGGCGCGTTCAAATGTTGCGGCATCGATATTACCGCCGCTGAGTAACAGGCATATGGTTTTGCCGCGCACATCAACCCTGCCCGAAAGCAACGCCGCAAGCGCTGCTGCCCCGCCCGGCTCCACCACCAGCTTAAGCTTTTCCCATGCATATTTTACGGCAATCAAGGCTTCTGCGTCACTTATTGTCAGGACGGACGTCACATATTTTTGCATGATGGCCAACGTCAAAGGGCCGGGCGCATGGGTGAGCAAGGCGTCACAAACAGATCCGGAATGGCGGCTGTTTGACATGATCCTGCCCGCCGCAAGAGAGCGTTTCACATCATCAAACCCTTCTGGCTCAACACCATATATCTCAGTTGCCGGACTTATGGATTTTATGGCCGTTGCGCAGCCGGATATCAATCCGCCGCCGCCAACGGGGCTAAAAAACTGATCAAACTCAGCCCCCGTTTCCCGCCCCTGCTCCATGATTTCAAGCCCAACGGTTCCCTGCCCGCAAATGACGTGAAAATCTTCAAATGCCGGCACCACGACCGAGCCATATTTCGCCGCAATATTTTTGGCAATTTCTTCACGGCTTTCGTTTTCCCGGTCATATTCGACAACTTCCGCGCCATAAGCGATGGTGTTGTCCCGTTTCATCACCGGCGCATCTGACGGCATGACGATGATGGCTTTCATGCCCAGAATTTTTGCCGCTGCGGCCACGCCCTGCGCATGGTTTCCCGATGAAAAAGCCACAACGCCGCGCACCTTCTCCTCAGGCGTTAATTGACATAAACGATTATAGGCCCCGCGAAATTTAAAAGCACCGACCCTCTGTAGATTTTCAGGCTTGATAAATACGCGCGCGCCGAGCCGTAAAGAAAGCGGGATTGATTCCATAAGCGGCGTTTTTACAGCAACGCCTTTTACGCGCCCTGCCGCGTCCTGAATGTCTTGTAACGAAGGTAAAACCGGGGCATTCATGCAAAGTCTCCATGATATTTTTTATTATTTATAGGACTTTCTGGACAGAATAAAACAAAAATGTAAAATAGCCTTTCAAGAAATTATCGGGGTCACAGATAATATGTATAATTTGACAATAATCACCATCCTTGCCGGATCAATTTTTCTATCAACCCTTAGCATAACCAAAGCTCAGGAAACAAGCGTGACCCTGAATGATGTCGCCCAAGAGTCCGATGATGATATTGATGTCATCCTGGAGGCTGACGGGGATGATATGGATATGATTTTACGTGATTATCATGTGATCCCTCTGGAAAATCAGTCGGAAGTGTCCCTTTATGTTGGCTTTGATTATACCCAAGGCGATTATGGCAATCTTACAAAAACTAAAATGTCTTATATACCCATATCACTCAATTATACAGTTGAGGCATGGCGCTTTCGTGTCAGCAGTGGATATGTAAGCGTCACCGGCGAAGAAAATATTATCCCCGGCACCGGGCTTCCTACGCTGCTGATTGGTCCTGCTATAGATAATACTGCCCAAAACAGTAATAATGGAAATAGTAATAATGGCATAGGCGACATTTTTCTCAGTGGCTCCTATGCCTTTCATGATTTTTGGGCTAATGATTTCTGGGCTAATGATTTATGGGCTAATGATTTATATATTGATATTACGGCACAGGTAAAAATCCCCACCGCCAACGTGGAAAACGGGTTAAGCACTGGTAAAACTGATTTTAGCCTGCAAATTTCTGTGGCCAGATTCATAAGTGATTTCTTGCCATTCGCCACAGTTGGCTATCGTTACATTGGCAAAACCAACCGCTATGATTTGCAGAATATCTGGTTTGCATCGCTGGGCATGGCCTATTATCTTAATCATAACATGACATTAGGCATATCATATGACCTGAGAAAGTCAGTTAACGTCAACACAGCCAACCTGCAAGAGCTGCAAGCCTATATGGACTACAGGTTTTCAAAGAATTGGGGCGCATATTTTTATGGCATCGCAGGATTAAGTGACAGCAGCCCGAATATCGGCGGCGGGTTTCAGTTAAAATACAATTTTTAGGGAAATAATCTTGCAGATTACTTCTGTTTTTTATCCGTCAAATGAATATCATTAAGCATTTCTTTTGCTTCCATGCTGCCGTTCCGGGCCGCCTCATTCAACCATAATTCGGCCAGAGTAGCATTTTTTTCCGTTCCTTCCCCAAAGGCATACATTAAACCTGTGACCAATTGCGCGTCACGCATACCTTGCCGGGCAAGAGACAGGCAAAGACGGTGGGCATAAGAAAATTTTGAACTTACGAATGCCTCCAGACATGCTTTTTCAGAAGCCGGATTTTCTATCTTAGCCATTTCCAGCGGGGCATTGGTTCGTGTGGCGGCATGTGATGCCCCCGCCGACATGATAAAAACAACGCTTGAAATTAAAAAAACCAATTTATTCACCATCAGAAAAATCCTTACCCTATTAACAATATTCCCGCATATAAGCGGCCCTGCTCATGATTAAGCAATTTATGGGCCAAACTAATTTTACCCTTGAATATCAATATATTATCGAACAGGGCAAAAGGAGAGAATCATAAATATGATAAAACTGTATCAAATTCTTTACAGTTTGTTAATGGATTGTGTCATTTTGGGATAATAGGTTCAAATTGACGCCCAGAAAGCTGCCCAAAAAGAGAAGATTATTTCAAACGTGTCACCTTGATGATTGTTCTTTTCGTCGGGACGATCATGTTAAACCCGCCGATTGCACCTTTTTTAATGACAACCTCGAACTGTCCTTTTGGAAGACGAATTTTGCGGCCATCTTTTTGCTTCCAGACCTGACCGTTTTCCATGAATAAAACGAATTTTTCTGTTGCCGTATAAGCTGACTTTTTAACCTTCAGGGTAATTTCCTTCAGGTCTTTCTCTTCAGCTTTCTTTTGTTCTGATCGCACGGCCTTCACAGGCGATTTGCGCAATTGTGTTTTACCAAAATCAGCGACTTTCTCCTGCTTGGTTGGGATCACTTTCTGAGTGATATTTGCGCTTCCAGATATATTTTTTGCTGCGGAATCAAAACAAGCCAAACGGCGCGTATCATCAATAATTTCTGCACATTCCAGCAGGGCATTCTGCTGAGTGGCCTGAACCGGAGTTTGGGCCAGAATAATACTGCCTGAGAATATAAAGAATATTGCGGCTTTGTTGATCATCATGTCTTCCCTCGGGGTTATATATTTTTCTGAAGTTTATAGTCCCATATCTGGTTATAGTGTAATTGGCATCTATCAATTTTACCAAGCTTTTTTTACGATTAATATTTTTTTCGATTCTATAAACATCCTTTAAATTCACAATAAAATATCGACAAAAATAAAAATGATAATATATACTTATGATATGCCACAATATCAATTTGTCTTAGCAAGGATTTAATATGCCGCCCTATCGTTCAAAAACATCAACCCATGGCCGAAATATGGCGGGCGCGCGGGCATTATGGCGGGCAACCGGTGTCAAGGATGAGGATTTCGGCAAGCCGATCATTGCGGTCGTCAATAGCTTCACCCAGTTTGTGCCGGGCCATGTCCATTTAAAAGACCTTGGCCAAATGGTCGCGCGGGAAATCGAAAAACATGGCGGCATTGCCAAGGAATTCAATACGATTGCCGTGGATGACGGGATTGCCATGGGGCATGATGGCATGCTTTATTCCCTGCCCAGCCGCGAAATTATCGCCGATAGCGTAGAATAT
>JALSHF010000205.1 GCA_026982375.1 Emcibacter sp.
CTACACCAAGAACATCTCTCACAACTATATTTAAGGCTAATCAGATTAAAATCAAGGGAAAAATTATCTTTATTTTACAAAGACTTAGCCTAAACACAAAAGACACACTGTGACATTAATGCAACAGAAATCCAGACCGGAAAAAACCGTTTTATTTCAAAGAACTAGCCGACTTCATATGTAAAAAGAATATTTTTATCACAGGAATGCACCTCCCATATAAAATGCATTTTATGGCTATAAAGTTTAAGGGAATATTTTAAAAACCCTAACTCAGGGAAATAAGCTCAAAGGCTATCACGGCCCAGATCATGCCCCATACCACGATAGTAATACCTGTTGTGATCAATATTTTCTTGCCAATATTAGCCTTAACAGGCGATCCTGGCTCTATAATGCCGGCTTCATACTCTTCATCACTTTCATGATGGCCCTTTACGCCCCATGGCAACACCATGAAAAACACCAGCCACCAGCAAACGAGAAATACGACCAGATGATTTGCAATTGTCATTTTATATCTCTTCCAGCTCTACGAGTGTCCCACAAAAATCTTTCGGGTGCAAAAACAGGATTGGTTTGCCATGCGCCCCTGTTCTCGGCTCCCCACTGCCCAAAATACGCATACCATCGGCCAGCAGCTTATCCCGCGCCGCATAGATATCTTCAACCTCATAACAAATATGATGAATGCCGCCGGAGGTATTCTTCTGAAGAAAGCCCTTAATCGGCGATTGATCCCCCAAAGGATAAAGCAATTCTATTTTTGTATTTGGCAGTTCCACAAATACGGTCACGACTCCATGATCAGGCTGCTCTACCGCATCAGATACTTTTGCCCCGAGCGTATCACGGTAAAGGGTTACGGCCGCATCAAGGTCATTAACCGCGATGGCCACATGGTTTAACTTTCCAATCATAGTCTGTTCTTTCTATATTAAATCTGAGTGACATTCACCGTTGTAATCGGCCCTGTTTCTTTGTAGGTATAATTTTTAGCGGCCTTGCGGGCATAAACGCGGACGGTCTCAGCCAGTTTATTTTTATCTGCCCGCTGCTTGCCGGTCAATGATTTTGCTGCCAAAAGCACCGCTTCTGTGATGACATCGTCAAAAGCCTCTCCCCCGCCCTCTGGATTACCCAGGTTGGTTATTTTTGGCGGCGCGAGAAACACCCCCTCTCCATCAACAACCAATGATACCACGAGCGCGCCATTATAGAGTATGCGCCGCCGGGTCACAATGGCATCATCTTCGCTCGGAATGATGAATTGACCGTCCAGCGCCAACCGGCCCACGGGGACATGTTCGACAATTTCTACCGGCCCCGGCGCGAGCCGAATTAAACTACCATTCTTCGGAACGATCGTTTTTGGAATAGCCTGCGCTTTGCCCAGCTCTGCCTGTTTCACCAAATGACGGTATTCACCGTGAACAGGCACCAGAATTTCAGGACGTATCCATTCATACATCTGCTTCAATTCCACCTGCCCCGGGTGGCCGGAGACATGAACAAAGGCATCTTTTTCGGTAATGACCTCGGCACCTTTTTCCACGAGACTGTTATGCAGCCGGCCCAGCAACTGCTCATTTCCCGGGATGATTTTGGACGAAAATATCACCGTATCCCCCCGCGAAATCACCACATCCTTATTGTTGCCTTGCGCGATCCGCATCATAGCCGCTCGCGCTTCGCCCTGACAGCCCGTACAGATATACAGAATTTTTTCATTGGGCAGATAGCCCGCATCGCTCTCGGTCACCATCTTTGGGAAATTTTTAAGATACCCGGCCTCTTTGGCCGCCGCCACATTGCGCTTCAATGATCGTCCGACAAGACAAACTTCGCGGCCATTGTTTTTTGCGGCCTGCGCCAATGTATCGACCCGCGCTACATTGGACGAAAAAGTCGCGCAAAATATCTTCCCCTTCCTGGAGGATAGCATCTGGCTGATATTATCGCGTACCTTGCCTTCTGAACCAGAAGATGCCTCATTGAAAACATTGGTGGAATCGCAGACCAGGGCCAAAATACCCTCGTCCCCCATCCTGATCATTTTATCCGCATCCGTTTTATCCCCCAGCAACGGTTCCGGATCCAGTTTCCAGTCGCCCGTATGAAAAATACTGCCCAGCGCTGTTGTGATACGCAGCGCATTGGGTTCTGGTATGGAATGGGTCAGGGACAGGAAATCAACGGTAAAAGGCCCGATGGTCACCTGGCCTTCCAGCGGCACCTCAATCAAGGGAACGTCATCCAGCAATCCGGCCTCGGCAAGTTTAAGCCGGATCAGGATCATGGTGAAGGGCGTCGCATAAACCGGACAACGAAAGCGCTGCCATAAATGCGCCAATGCGCCCACATGATCTTCGTGGGCATGGGTAATGATCAGCCCCAGCAGCTTGTCTTTTCGTTGCTCAATATAACTGGTATTTGGCATGATCAGGTCAATGCCCGGCAGATAATCATCGGCAAAGGAAATGCCGCAATCCACCATCAACCATTTTCCTTTGGTTTTATACAGATTCAAATTCATGCCGATTTCACCTGACCCGCCAAGGGGCAGGAAATGTAAGCTGTCTTTATTCTTGGATGATGACATATATTCTATGAATTCCGGCTATATATTTCAAAAAGACCATAAGTGGTCAATTCCTGGTCAACGACTTCTATTTCACTGATCTCCTCATCGAATAATGGCGCCAAGCCCCCAGTGGCCAGAATTTTCATATTCTGTTCCCCATTCTGTTGGCTGTATTCTTGCTTGATCCGCCGCACCAAACCCTCTACCAGACCAACATAACCCCAAAAAATTCCCGACTGGATGGCGGTAACAGTGCCGGTGCCAATGACTTTTCCCGGATTTTCAACGGCAACGCGCGGCAGCTTGGCCGCCGCCATATGAAGGGCCTCCACCGATAGATTAACGCCGGGCGAAATAATGCCGCCGCAATAATTTCCCTGACTGTCAATGATATCAAAAGTGGTTGCAGTACCAAAATCTATGATGATCATGGGCCCGCCGTATTTCTTCTGAGCCGCAACCGCATTCACCAGCCGATCCGCCCCGACCTCGCTTGGGTTATCCAGTTTAACTTCCAGTCCAAGCTCAACTTCAGGCTCCCCAACCACCAAAGCCATGCAATTAAAATACCGCCGGCAAAGAAGTTGCAGCGGAAACAGCGCTTGCGGCACAACAGTTGCGATAATGGCACCGGTTATGATGGTAGGTGAAATATTTTCAAGTTTCATCAATTGGGTCAACCAGACCATATATTCATCGGCTGTCCGGCTTGATGAGCTTGAAATACGCCACTTATGACGCAGCTCATCCCCGTCATGTATGGCAAAAACAATATTTGTATTTCCGGCATCTATGGCTAGAAGCATAATTGATCCTTACGGGAAAAAAACATCACCAGCGGTAATATGTCGTCTTTTGCCATCAAACTCAAGTATAAGTGCGCCTGTTTCATCAAGATCAACAAAACGGCCTTTGATCTCCTCATCCGGCAGCCGAACTATAATTTCCTGTCCGATGCCCTGTGCGCTGCTTTTCCACGCTTGCCTGATGACAGAAAACCCGTGATTTTTCCAGCGGCATATCCAGAAATCCATCGTATGAATAAGCCGCTCTAAAACAAGTGATGCCTCAATTTCCCTGCCCAGTACACTTTTCAAATCTGTTGCAGGATATTGGGCATTTTCCGGATGGTGCGCCACATTGAGCCCAATACCAATAATCACATGTGATGGTGCCTTGCCGCCCTGCCCCGCCGTTTCAAGAAGAATACCGGCAATTTTTTTCCCGCCAATCAGAACATCATTGGGCCATTTACACCGCGCAATATCCGGGGCCTGCAAAATATCTGCAACCACATCCCGAACCGCAAGCGCCGTTACAAAAGACAATTGAGACGCCGTGGCAAGGTCACAATCTATGCCATAGAGCAATGAGGCAAACAGATTCCCGGGCCGGGACACCCACGCGCGGCCCCGCCGCCCCTTGCCCGAAGATTGCGCGGCGGCCACAACCCAGACATTGCCAGAAGACCCCGCGCCAGAAGACCCCGCATCAGCGATGCGCCGGCATTCAACATTCGTACTGTCCAGAATGTCAAATGCCCGAAGATCGTAACCTTCGGGCATCGGAAATGACTTTTGAAAACCCATATTGCTAAGATATCAATGCGGCCGCCGCCATTCTGGCATATTCCAGAACAGGGGCGTTAATTTGCGGCAATAGAAACAGAACCATCAGGGCCGCAGAAACGCCCATAATGGCCTTTAATTTTCGTGATTTCTGCAGAACAAACTCAGCTTCCGGCTCATTAAAGAACATCACTTTGATAATATTCAGATAATAATAGGCCCCGACAACACTGGCAATCACACCAATCACCGCCAGCGTAATCAAGCCGTAATTTGTCGCCATCGGATCGGCAACAGCGGTCGCGATGACCGCCTTGAACACATACCATTTACCCCAAAATCCCGCAAGCGGCGGAATACCGGCAAGAGATAACATGAATATCCCGAGGGCCGTCGCCATGGCGGGGCGCGTTTGGGCAAGACCCGCAAGATCAGAGATATCTTCAACCATACCATCCTTGCGGCGCATGGCCAGAATACAGGCAAAGGTGCCCACATTCATCACCAGATAAATCGCCATATAAATGACCAGCCCGCGCAGACCTTCCTGACTGCCCGCCGCAAGGCCAACCAGCGCAAAACCGATATGACCGATGGAACTATAGGCCATCAGGCGTTTAATATTTGTTTGCACAACGGCCGCAACCGACCCCAAGACCATAGACGCCAGAGACATAAAGACAATCACCTGAGTCCATGATTCAGACATTTCGCCAAATGGCACATAAAGCACCCGAACCAGCAGGGCCAAGGCGGCAACCTTTGGCGCAACCGCAAAGAAAGCCGTAACCGGCGTCGGCGCACCTTGGTAAACATCCGGCGTCCACATATGGAACGGCACAGCAGAAATCTTAAAGGCAAGGCCGGCCAAGACCAAAACCATGCCGATGATCACCCCGATATCCGGGCCATGGCTCGCCTGTGACAAGGTTTCACCAATGACCGTGAAATTGGTGCTGCCGACAAAACCATAAATGAGCGAACTGCCAAACAGCAATATGCCCGATGACAAGGCCCCAAGAACGAAATATTTAAGGCCCGCCTCTGTCGCAAGTTCGCTGTCCCGGCGAATAGAGGCCAAGACATAAAGGCTTAAGGATTGCAGTTCCAGCCCCATATATAAAGACATCAGATCATTGGCCGAAATCATAACCATCATACCCAATGTGGCAAGCAGCACCAGAATGGGATATTCAAATCGTTCTTCTTTCTCATCTTTAAAATACTGCATGGACATGAACACCGCCAAGGCAGAAGCTACCAGAACCAGTATTTTCATGAAAGAAGTAAATCGATCAACCACGAACATATTTTCAAAAGTATAAACCGCCGTGCTGTTCCATGTTACCGTGATGATTAACGTAATAATCATCACCGCAGCTGTTAGAAGAGAGACAAGCTCTGTCGATTTATTGCCCCGAAAAACGCCAAGCATCAACAGCGCCATGGCACCAATCGCCATGAATATTTCGCCGTAGGCCGGAGCCAGATCAGGAAGCAGTGTTTCAGTCATCTCATATTCTCCCTAAGGCGCCATGGTTTCAGCAACCGCACTAAGCGCGGCCTGATGATTTGTAACAAGATTTTCAACGGACACATGCATGAAATCCATAAATGTTGAGGGGTAAACACCCATCCAGATGGTGAAAAATATCAAAGGCGCAAAAATCAGAATCTCCCGCTTGCTTAAGTCCAGCATGGCCTTCAAATCCGGTTTGACCAATTCGCCAAACACCACCTTGCGGTACAGCCACAGCATATAGGCCGCGCCAAGAACAAGTCCCGTAGCCGCGAAAAATGCGGCCCATATATTCACTTTAAACAAGCCAATCAAGACCAGAAGCTCACCCACAAAGTTACCGGTACCCGGAAGCCCGACTGCCGCCATGGTAAAGAACATAAAGACAAGCGCATATCTGGGCATGATATTCACCAACCCGCCATAACGGTCAATCTCGCGGGTATGAAGCCTGTCATAAATAACGCCAACGCAAAGGAACAAGGCGCTGGCCACAAGTCCATGCGCCAGCATAACCATAATCGCCCCTTCGATGCCCTGCACATTAAAGGCAAAAATACCAAGCGTGACAAAACCCATATGAGCCACCGATGAATAAGCAATCATCTTTTTCATATCATCCTGCATCAAAGCCACAAGCGAAGTATAAATAATCGCAATCACCGATAATGTATAAATCAACCACGCCAGATCGACTGAGGCCACGGGGAACATGGGAAGGGAGAAACGCAAGAAACCATAACCGCCCATTTTAAGCAAAACACCCGCCAGAATAACCGAACCTGCCGTCGGCGCCTGAACATGGGCATCCGGCAGCCAGGTATGTACCGGCCACATGGGAACTTTCACCGCAAATGAGGCAAAGAAAGCAAGGAACAGCCACGTCTGGGCATCAATGGCAAAATCATAGGCCATCAACGTCGGAATATCCGTGGTTCCCGCCTGAAAATACATATACATCATGGCCAAAAGCATCAATACCGAGCCAAGCAAGGTATAGAGAAACAATTTATACGACGCATAAACGCGGTTCTTGCCGCCCCATACCCCGATAATCAGGAACATGGGGATCAAGCCACCTTCAAAGAACAGATAGAATAAAACCAGATCCAAAGCACAGAAAACACCGATCATTAATGTTTCGAGAATCAGGAAAGCAATCAGATATTCCTTCACTCTGCTTTTGACCGAAATCCATCCGGTCAAAATCACAATGGGCATGATAAAGGTGGTCAGCATGACAAATAATATGGAAATACCATCAACACCCATATGGTAATTGATGTTATCGCCGAGCCATGCGGCCTTCTCCACAAACTGGAAATCGGCGGTGGTTTTATCAAATGTGAACCACAGGATCAAGGACACGATAAATGTGAAAACCGTCGTGAACAAAGCGACATGCTTGGCTCTTTGATCGGCATTTTCGCCCTTGATCATCAAGATAAAAAACACCCCAATCAAAGGCAGGAAAGTAATGATTGAAAGAATCGGGAAATGTTCCATTAGCTTGCTCCTCCCCCGGAAATAAAGACAAACCAAGTAACAAAAGCGGCGATCCCCATCAGCATGGCGAAGGCATAATGATAGATGTAACCACTTTGCAGCCCCCGAAATTTACGCGCCAGACTCATGACACTTGCCGCTGCACCATCCGGGCCAAACCGGTCGATGATATTTTCATCGCCCTTCTTCCACAGGAAGACACCCAGCTTTTTCGCCGGATTAACCAGAAGATAGTCGTAAATCTCATCAATATACCATTTGTTATATGACAAGGCGTAAAGATAACGGAAGGTGCCGGCAAAACGGGCCGGCATATCGGGCCTGATAATATAAGCATAAACCGCAATCAGGAACCCCAGAACCATCACGATAAACGGCGAGGCAATCACCCAGCCCGGCACATAATGCGCGGCCTCCATAACATTATTTGCCGCATCTTTAAGGAATAGGGCGCTGCCCCAGAAATCCTCGTAATTCTGGCCGATGAAATAATCCTTGAAGATAAAGCCTGCCAGCAAAGCCCCCAAGGCCAGAACATAAAGCGGGGCCATCATCCAATTGCCGCTTTCATGGACATGATCCTGCACCGATTTAGGGGATCTGCTTTCACCAAAGAAGGTCATGAATATCAAACGCCAGCTATAAAATGACGTCAGAAGTGCGGCAAACACGCCCATGAAGAAAGCATAGCCCGCCATGGAAGAATCCGAGGCAAAGGCCGCCTCGATAATCATGTCTTTCGAATAATATCCGGCAAGGAACGGGAAACCGGTCAGGGCGAGCGTCCCGATAACCATCATGGCAAATGTCCAGGGGATTTTCTTACGCAATCCGCCCATTTTCCGCATATCCTGTTCATTGCTCATGGCATGGATCACAGAACCCGACCCCAGAAACAACAAGGCCTTGAAAAAGGCATGGGTAAAGAGATGGAATATGGCCGCCCCGTAAGCCGATATGCCAAGGGCAAAGAACATATAGCCAAGCTGCGAACAGGTGGAATAGGCGATCACGCGCTTAATATCATTTTGCGTTGTCCCGATGGTCGCCGCAAAGATGGCTGTCGACGCCCCGATGAATGTCACAAAGGCCAGAGCATCCGGTGAATATTCGAAAATAGGTGAAGTACGGGCAACCATAAAGACACCGGCGGTGACCATGGTGGCCGCATGGATCAGCGCTGATACAGGGGTCGGGCCTTCCATGGCGTCCGGCAGCCAGGTATGCAGACCAAGCTGGGCGGACTTACCCATGGCCCCAATGAACAGCAGAATACAAATGGTCGTGATCAGATCCAGATCCATCCATAAAAAATGAATGGTCTGACCCTGAAGCTCTGGAATTTTGGCAAAGACTACATCAAACTCAACAGAACCTGTCACCATATAGATGGCAAAGATACCAAGGGCAAAGCCAAAGTCGCCAACCCGGTTAACCAGAAAAGCCTTGATCGCCGCCGCGCAGGCCGATGGTTTTTTATACCAGAAACCAATAAGGAGATAAGACGCAAGCCCCACCCCTTCCCAGCCAAAGAACATCTGGACAAAATTATCCGCTGTCACCAGCATCAGCATGGCAAAGGTAAAGAGGCTTAAATAGGCCATAAAACGGGCTTTATGGGGGTCATGGCTCATGTAACCTATGGAATAGATATGCACAAGGCAGGAAACCGTATTAACCACCACCAGCATAACCGCCGTCAATGTGTCAATCTTAAAGCCCCAGTTGAAATTCAAATCACCCGAACTTACCCATGTCATGATGGTCACATGTTCGACCGTGCCGCCAAAGCCAATCTGGAACAGCGCCACCCACGAGAGGATGGCCGATATGACCAAAGCACCGCAAGTGATGATCTGCGCGCCCCGATCGCCAAGCTGACGGCCAAAGAGACCGGCTATGATCGCCGCAAGAAAAGGTGCAAAAACAATTATCTGATACATGTAAATATTATCCTTTCATCAGATGTATGTCTTCAACCGCGATGCTGCCGCGATTTCGGTAATAGATCACCAATATGGCAAGACCAATCGCCGCCTCGCCAGCGGCAACCGTCAGGATGAACATGGTGAATATCTGTCCACCCATGTCATTCAGATAGGATGAGAAAGCCACGAAATTGATATTGACCGACAGCAGAATAAGCTCCACCGACATTAAAATAACAATCACATTCTTTCTATTCATAAAAATGCCGAAGATGCCAATACTAAATAATATGGCCGCAACGGTCAGATAATGAGCAAGTCCAATTTCCATCATTTTTTTCCTACCCCAACCCTTGACCCGGTTTGACTTTTACAATGTCATAGGCATCCCCGCGCCGCCGCTTGACTTGATCATTAATATTCTGCTTTTTAACGCCGGGCCTTGC
>JALSHF010000206.1 GCA_026982375.1 Emcibacter sp.
TAGAGAAAGGGGACTTCCTGTGCGGGAATATAGACGATATGGCTATTGGGATTATAAGACATAGGGTGCCAGTTATGCGCGCCAAGCGGATTTGGGAATGCAAGCCATGGTTCATTATGATAACGGGCTCTGGGGTCTTCTACGGGTCGGCCCGTGGCCATGTCCACATGGGATGCCCAGTTAATTTCCACATAATTCTGAGCAGAAATAAGCTCACCCGTTTCCCGGTCCAAGACATAGAAAAAACCATTCTTTGGGGCCTGCATTAATGTTTTGCGAATTTTTCCGTCTATTTTAATATCGGCCAATATCATATGTTGTGTCGCGGTATAATCCCACATTTCACCGGGCGTTGTTTGATAATGCCAGACATATTCCCCCGTATCAGGACGTACTGCGATAATAGAAGAGAGAAAAAGATTATCGCCCCCTTCAGGACTTCTAATAGATTGATTCCACGGGGAGCCATTTCCCGTCCCCACATAAAGCAGGTCAAGCTCCGCATCATAGGCAAGGCTGTCCCAAACGGTTCCGCCGCCGCCCAGCTTCCACCATTCACCAGTCCAGGTTTTCGCTGCCTTTGCCATCGTCGGACTTTCGAAGCCATCTGCCGGATTACCCGGCACAGTATAAAACCGCCAGACCTGTTTTCCGGTTATGGCATCATAAGCCCCCACATAACCCCGCACGCCAAATTCCGCGCCGCCATTTCCAATGATGACCTTGCCTTTGACAATGCGCGGCGCACCTGTGATGGAATAGGGATATTTTTTGTCTATGGTAAGGACATCCCATATCACTTTGCCCGTTTCAGCATCAAGGGCAATCAGCCTGCCATCCAGAGTGCCGACATAAACCTTGCCCTGCCATACGGCAACGCCGCGATTTACCACATCACAACAGAGATTGACCGCCCACTCACCGGGAACCTCAGGGTCATATTCCCATAGCAACTTTCCCGTTACGGCATTAAGAGCATAAACCCGGCTCCATGATCCGCTCACATACATAACGCCGTCTATGACAATGGGGGTGGCTTCCAGACCGCGGTGCGTGTCGAAATCATAATGCCATTCAAGGGCAAGATTTTTTACATTCTGATCCGTAATCTGATCCAGCGGGCTATAGCGCTGTTCGTCATACGTCCTGCCATGAGCAAGCCAGTTTTGCGGCTCATGATCAGCATCAAGTATGCGCTGATCGCTCGCTGTTTTAGCGCTCAAATCCTGTTCCGGTTTTTCAGCACTGCAGGCCCCCAGAATTATAATCATTAAAAGGATGGCCATCTTTTTGTTAACTATCATGAGATTTTCTTTCCCTTTAGAATATAAATTAAGGGGGATATAAAAAACTCCGGATGATGCGGGAGATCACCCGGAGGCAGCGCCTGAATTAATACATCAGGCGAAGTGTCAAATACCATTCGCGGGGCCGGGCATATGTGCCCTCAGTAAAGCCTACGCCGGGTTGGTCAAAGCCCGAAATCAGATATCTTTCATCACCAAGATTCCGCCCGCCAAGACTCATTTCCCAATGTTCTCCGGGATGAGAATAGGTTACCGCCGCATTGAATAAATGCACCGCGGGCTGGGTCAATTCCGGTGTATTCTCGGCATTATTGTATATCTCGCTATTATAAGTCCAGTCACCATGGAACATCAATGTGCCATCATTTTCCAGATCAATGGTATATTCAAGGCCAACGGTTGAGGAGAATTCTGGCGTATTGGCAAATTTATTATCCGTATTGATTGTGGCAAATGGATCGGTAATTTCGACATATTTCGCATCCGTATAAGCAAACCCGACACTCAAAACCAGATCGTCCGTGACCAAGGCCTGAAGCTCAAGCTCTGCGCCCTTGATTTCCGCCTTGCCCGCATTCACGGTAATCGGCGTGATACCTTCCTGATTAACCACCTGAAGGTTGGAATAATCCGTATAGTAGGCAGCTCCATTCAAACGAACCCGCCCATCTGCCAGATCTGATTTAAAGCCGGCCTCATAGGCCCACACTTTCTCAGGTTTAAACGGGCGGGCCGCAGGTTGCGGGTCAACCGTCCGACCCGTGAACCCACCGGACTTGAAACCCTTGGAGACAGAAACATAGGTGAAGAAATTTTCATTCCAGCGATATTCAATCCCGATGCGCGGTGAAGTATCGGTAATATCCAACTCTGCGGTATCGTCAGGAACAAGAAGTACGCCGGAAACCAATTCACGATGAACCGGACGATAATCCTTGTTTTCCTTGGTATAACGAAGTCCGGCCGTCACGCTCAGGTCATCGGTGATGCTGTAGGACGCCTGCCCAAAGGCGGCATAACTCACATTATCCACGATATTCAATTCGTCAAGATTGAGGAACGGAATACCCCCCAATGGAACGAACACATTGTCCCTGCCACTTTCTTCGAAATAATACAGGCCGGCAAGCCATGTCAACTTGCCCTCAAGGGAAAGGCCGGTGAGCTGCAATTCCTGAGTGAACTGTTCATGCTCATACAGATTAGACGTATGATCTATGGTAATCGGGCTATTATCAGCGTCGCGGCCAAATTCCGCATCCAGCTTGCGGTAGGCCGTGATTGACTTAAAGTCAACCGTATCATTGACGGCATAATCCACTGTCAAGGCGGCACCAAACAAGTCCAGATTCGAGAAATTTGGCCCTGTGCCATAGGTGGTATAGGGATCATCGGTGATAAATCTGTCATCATAGGGGGTACGGTCATTGAGCGGGTCAGCATCCCCGTTCAGATTAAAGGCCGGACCACAAACTTCAACAGGAATGGCCCCCGCAATACAGCCATTATAAAGACCCGCAAGCTGGGTGGCACCCGGGTAGGCTTTTAGCAATTTTGAAGCGGCAGAATTTTCCCGAGACCGGGTGGCGTCAAGAATCAAGGTCGCCTGCAACCTGTCAGTGGCATTCAACAGAAAGATGCCCTTGGCCGTAAAGGTATTTTCATCACCCAGTTCTGTATTCTGCCCGATGGCTTGCGGCGGATATGAAATATCCGGGCCATGTACGCCGGTGAAAGGAATCCGCCGGGCATAGCCGTCCCGGTTTTTTGACGAAAAACTCAAAGAGGAATAAAGCTTATCTTCAATCAGCGGAATATCTGCGGTCATGCGCAGGTCACGGCGATTAAAGCTGCCGATGGTGGCATCGGCCTGAAGGGCGAATTCCTCGCCGGGCTTTGCGGAAACGATATTGATGGCACCGCCGATGGTGTTACGGCCAAACAGGGTTCCCTGCGGGCCTTTCAGAACTTCAATCCTTTCCAGATTAAGCAGGTCAACAATGCCGCCAACAGATCGGGCAACATAAACGCCGTCCACATAAAGGCCCACGCCAGGGTCAATTGTCAGCAGAAAATCAGACTGGCCAATGCCGCGAATGAAAGTGGTAATAGAGGCGGAACTTCCGGTCAGGGCCGAGGTGAAATCCATGATCAGGCTGGGGGTATAATCGCCGATCTGCGAGATATTGCTCAGGCCTTTTTTCTGCAAGGATTCTGCGGTGAAGGCCGAAACCGCAATCGGCACATCCTGAAGACTCTCGGAAATTTTCCGGGCTGTGATGACAATTTCCTCAAGCCCCACCGCTTTATTTTCGGCGGCAAAGCTGCTTTCACTCATGAATCCAGTGGCCAGAAGACTTGTAGATAGCACCATGAGTGATGCGGATTTTAAATGATGACATAGAATTTTAGGCATTAAGAAACTCCCTGTTATTGCATTATGCGTAACCTGTTTTTAAGGTTACCTTTTGTTTATTGTTGTTAGATTGGCACAAATAATTATGGCCTACTCAACTGAGAGGGCCCTAAAAACTTATCTGAAAGGGAAGATAATGCCTTTTTGTGATCAGCATAGAATGCGGGTTGTGATCAGCATAAAATGCGGGAGATGTCTTTACGGAAAGATCGTGGAGACAGCCCATATTTTTCCTTAAATACCCTTGAAAAATGGGTCATGCTGTTGAAACCCCAAGTGAAAGCGATATCCGTGATTTTCAGGTAAGAGGTTTCTGTATCTCGAAATTGTCGCGCACATTCCTCCAGTCTGCGATTCAGCATATATTGCCCAACGGTCTGCGCTCCCGTTCCAAATTCTGCAAAAATCCGGTGCATATAGCGGGGGGTAATCTTAAATACACCGGCTATTTTTGTCGGACTTAAATCCGGGTCTGATAAATTATAATCAATAAACCTCTTAAGCTGCAGGTAACGTAGTCTCCGTATGGAATTTGAAGAAATTGTTCGATTGGTTTGGCATTGATAAGATGTTGTCAGAAGATCCAGCATATTATTGGCAAACTGGTGATGTATCAAATGACTGCTGATAATATTTTTTTGGTTCCAGAAACCTCGCAGCATTTGCGACAATAATCCGCTGATATTATTGCTACCAGAAAATTTATGGCCGATAATATCCTCAGGGTTGGGTATCCTTTCCCGTAAAGCATCATAAGGTATTCTCATAACACCCATAGAAATCGGATCATCAAACTCAACGCGGTAGGGTGATTCACTGTCCACAAGCGTGAAATCTCCCTCTTTTAAAAAGATTTCATTTCCCCTTTGTGAATTCAGGCTCCCATTGGCAAGCTGCAGATGTAAAAGAAACACCTTCTCTTTCGATTTCAAGGCATGCCTCTTGGTATGGAACACTTTTGAACTGGTCGTTTTAACCCGTGCATAGGTCAAATCACCAAGCGACATAGACATTAGCTCTGCCTGAAAGTAACCCTCATCCATAAAGTCAGCCACAAGACCCGTGAAGGCATCACAAATCGCATCATTCCAATACTCACGCCGTAAATTCGGCGGCAATGATTTTGTTGTAAATAATTCCATGTCTACATCAATCTCATTTAAGCTCTGCGGGACATCAAAGCAAGGGGCCATTATAGCATATAATTCTCCGGCAGCAGAACCCATCACGGTGTGCTGTCCCGAACAATGCATTATGAATGGTATAGTAAATATAACAATAAATAAAAACTTATCTCACAGGGAACAGGCCTCGCGTTACTTGCCGTGATCCGGATTGCCTGAACACTATGGCAGCGAAGTCAGGGCGTGTTAACATTTATGCTGCCATCTCTATTGGGGGATCCCTCTCGAGAAGCGGGGCTGACATTGCTCTAACGGCCTTTGGCGCATCCTTTATAGTGATTAATCAACCCCATGGTCGAAGAATCCTGTTCCTCAGCAGGAGATCCTATATCCAGAATCAGCCCATCGGTCGGCAATGACTTGGCCTTTTCCAAGGCCCTTGGGTTGGACCCGGCATATATAATTATTTAATGATGCGCCATCAAGGCCTCAGTCGAGGGTTTGGTGAAGGGGTTTTTAAAGAAATCGCTTAACATGGCGTTAAATTTTGCGGAATCATTCACCGGCGCGAAATGGGTATTGCCCGGCAATATGGCCAGATGGGCATTTTGCAGATTCTGGAATATTTCAAGGGTATGTTCTTCTTTGATCACATCGCGGTCACCGGCCATGACCAGAACAGGCAGCTTGATTTGTTGCAGGCTTTTGACAGCAATATTGGGCTGTGTCGTCAACAGATTCAAAAGCTGCCTTTGAAGGTCCCAGTCATTAGAGCTGTCTTTTTGGGCAATCATTGCCTCGACATGCGTCCGCGCCTGCGTCAATATTGGCTGCACCCAGGGATATACCGCCGTTTCATCAGGCCGCAGATTCGCGCCCATGATCGCCAGCCTGTCTATATTCTCAGGATATTTGATCGCCATGAGCAGGCCCAGAATGCCCCCATCGCTCCAGCCAAATATCCTGGCTTTTTTAACATTCAGCCCAGTCAATAAGTCATGCCAGTCTTCCATCATTTGAGGATAGGTTAACTGATCCGTGCCAAGGCCTGATTTGCCATGCCCCCGGCTGTCTGCCACGATGACTTTATAATATCTGGAAAAATAGTCTATTTGCGCGGCAAGCCCCGCGATACTGTCGCTGTTGCCGTGGATCAAAACCAGCGGCGCGCCGCTGCCATATATTTCATAATACATCTTTATACCATTCACATAGGCATATTTGCCCACCGCCGCATTATTGCCGTAAGGCACAGAGGTTAATGTTGGCGCATCAAGCTTTTCACCGGCATTTGAATAGGCCGGCAGGGCCATAACAGCAAAAACGATAATCAATTTAAAAATATTTTGTACAAGCATCTTTCATCCTATTTTTTAAATGACATTTTCAATATGATACGCAAGGCTACTACATAAAAAAGGCAGGTTCAATGAACCTGCCTTGATATTTTAAGCGTAGATATTGTTAAGCTGAAAATTCAGCTTACCAGCCGCATTGACGATCTTTATTTTGCTCGTCCAGCCAGACTTTCAGCGGGGCAAAATATTCAAGCACCGCGCTGCCGTCCATTTCACGGGTGCCAATGAAGGCTTCCAGTGCGTCCGGCCAGGGCTTGCTCGCGCCCATTTCAAGCATGGCGTTGAATTTGGCGCCCACTTCCTTGTTGCCATAAATGGTGCAACGATGCAGCGGGCCAGTGTTCCCTGCCATCTCGCAGGCGGCCTTATGGAACTGGAACTGGAGGATATGGGCAATGAAATAACGGGTATAGGACACATTATTGGGAATATGATATTTTGCCCCCGGGTCAAAAGCGTCGTCGTCCCGAGCCACCGGCGCGGTCACGCCCTGATATTTTTCCCGCAAAGCCCACCAGCCTTTGTTATAGTTTTCAGGCGTCAGTTCGCCGTTAAAAACCTGCCAGCGCCATTGGTCCATAAGCAAGCCAAAGGGCAGGAAGGCCACTTTTTCCAAGGCCCGGTTCATGAGCAGGCCCAGGTCTCCGTCCGCGCTTGGCACGCTATCCAGCAAACCGACCTGTTTTAGATATTCCGGCGTAATGCTGAGCACGACCGTATCGCCGATGGCTTCGTGAAAGCCGCCATTGGCACCGGTCCTATGGTAATAATCCTGATGCTTATAGGCCCGCTGATAGAAATTATGGCCCAACTCATGATGAACCGTATCAAAATCTTCTGCGGTAATGGTGGTACACATCTTGATGCGGATATCATCCTTGCTGTCCAGATTCCATGCGCTGGCATGACAGGCGACCTCCCGATCCCGTGGTTTCGTGATCAGGGACCGCGACCAGAAGGTGTCCGGCAAAGGATCAAACCCCAGTGAGGTAAAGAAATTTTCACCCGACTTGACCATCTGTTTCTCATCATAGCCGGCCTCTTTCAACTTTGCCGTCAGGTCATAGCCTTTTTCAGAGGTTTCCGGGCCCACCATGTCATAGATATTACCCCATGACTGCGCCCACATATTCCCCAGAAGATGGGCCGGAATGGGGCCATCCGTAGCAACCACATCATCGCCGTACTGGTCATTCAGTTTGGCCCGAACATGACATTGAAGCGCATCATAAAGCGGTTTTACCTGTCCCCAGAGGCGATCAGCCTCGGCCCGGAAATCATCGGCGGGCATGTCATATTTAGACCGCCACATATAACCCACATCCGGGTAGCCAAGTTCATTCGCGCCCTTATTGGCAATCTCCACCATGCGGGCATATTTATCCCGCATCACCGGTGATACCGTCCGCCATCCTGTCCAGGCTTCCAGCAATTCTGTATGATCGCGCGACGTGGCCATAACCTTGGTCAGTTCGCCCAGATTACGGCCTTTGGGGTCTTTTCCCGTGGCATAAAGACTGCTGAGATTGGCATTGATCTGTGCCATTTCCTTATTATCAGCCGCATTGCTTGGCGCAGGCACGTTAATGCCCAGCTTGATGCTTTCCAGCTTGCGGCGCAAAACCGGTTCCAGCTCCAGCTCATTATATTTTTTGGCTTCCCCGGCATATTTCACCCGCAAAGCCGTCATTTCCGCATCGACCTTTGCCACGATGGCATTGGTGTCTTCGGTAATGAAATTGGCATTAACCCATGCGACCTGCGCCTCGAACAATCCTCTTTCGGTAAGGTCTTTTTCAACGGCCGCAACAAAGGCCTTGGCATCCACCGCGTTCGGCGCGGCATCTTTGGTGTTGTCCACTTCCGCACTACAGCCGGCCAGAATCCCGGATAGCGCCAATATTATCAAACTCGTTTTTTTCATCATTTTCTCTTTCTTGATCCCCGTATTTTCCAAGACTTAACGCCTCTTAAAATTTATTGACGGTTTCTATGGTAACCCAATTGCCTCAAGCGACCGGGTTTTTCATATATTTGTCAGGACGTTTTAAAGCCCAAACTCACTTATGATTTGAATATATTATATATTTCCACAGATTTTTATACTGAATTTTTCAGAGATGCCAAAATGGCATGATTTTTTTCAAACCTGACAGAGGCAGGGCGCAAAGGCCAAAATAATTATTTACGAGGCCGCCATCCGCTGTTTGGATAAATTTGGCTATGCAAAAACAAGCATCAACCCTATTTCTTTGGTTTTATCTACGGTCAGGCGTAGATTTATTTCCTGGATAATCTATGGCATTTGCCGCCAGTTTCGCGGTGTGCAGTCATATTGTTTTTTGAAATTTCGGCCAAAATGCGATAGATCATTGAACCCCCATTGAAAGGCAATTTCAGCAATGGATTTATTGTTATATAAGGGGTTCCCCAGTTCATCCGCACATTTTTCCAATCTGTATTTCAAGACGGTACGCCCAAAAGAACTGTCGCTATTCTCAAATAATTTATGGATATAGCGCAGGGAAACATCTAAATGTTCCGCCGCCATGGCCGGGCTGAGATCGGGATTGGCCAGATTTTTTTCTATAAAACAATATAATATATCAAGCTGTATGGATTTTGACCGCAGATCGTCGATCGTTTTCTTTTGCGGAATTTCGTTAAAGATAATTGGCAAAAACCCGAGAAAATTCTGGACAAGTCTTTCCTCATTCGCCGGATGAGATACAAGATCCGGCACCATCAGGGCTTTAATATAATTTAACCCCAGCTGATGCAACCCACTTGCAGAGGACGGCTTTACCGCCGTAATGCACTGCGGGTTATACATAAGAGGATGCAAGGCGGATTTAGGGATTTTTACGCAAAGCTGTTCAAATTTATCCTCAAAAGACAAAACATAGGGCCGCGTTGTATCCACAAGCGTATAATCCCCCACATCAAGCGC
This sequence comes from Emcibacter sp., assembly GCA_026982375.1. GTDB lineage: Bacteria > Pseudomonadota > Alphaproteobacteria > Sphingomonadales > Emcibacteraceae > Paremcibacter. The sequence continues at coordinate 9,156 of JALSHF010000206.1, forward strand.
CACCTGACGGCCAGCCTGATGAACCATGCCCCGGCCTTTTTGCTGCAACAAAAGAAAATATTCATCTTTGGACGATCGGGAAATTTCGCGGTTCCCGCGATTTACGGTTTGGGCTTCGGAAATAATATAGGAAATATCAAGATCCGCTTGCTCATTGACCTGCGCCCCAAGTTTCTACCATTTCTTCGTAGAGTCCTTTGCTAAGTTATGAGTTAATGTTTGGTCATTTGCAATCATTATATGGGCATGCCCATATAATGATTTTTCGTTTTTATTTTTCA
>JALSHF010000207.1 GCA_026982375.1 Emcibacter sp.
GCGTTCATTTTCAATGATAGGACGCGGCATGAGGTGCCGGCGGTTCGATGTGGCGTAAAAGATAACATTTTCGGGCCGCCCCAGAATGCCGCCCTCAAGTACGGCCTTAAGCGATTTATAACTGCTGTCATTATCGTCAAAGGAAAGATCATCACAAAAAAGGATCACGCGCCGTTTGGTATGCCTGATATGATTAAGAAGGCGCGGCAGGCTACAGATATCTTCCCGGTGAATTTCAATCAGGGCCAGAGCTTTATTATCTGGCGTACGGATTTGTGCGTGCAATGCTTTGACCAAGGCACTTTTTCCCATGCCGCGCGCGCCCCAAAGCAAGGCGTTATTGGCAGGGAACCCATTGGCAAACTGTTGGGTGTTCTGACTTAAGCTATCCCGCATTTGGTCGATAGCCTGCAATAACTTTATATCTACATGCTTAACGGATGTGATCGGCAGCAAATGATCCGGCGCAATATTCCAGATAAAGGCATCCGCAGCGTCAAAGTCAGGTGCCAATAATTTTGCCGGGGCCAGTCTTTCAAGGGCTTCTGCTATTCGCGTTGATATATCATCTTGCTGTTTCATCTTTTGTTACTTAGCATAATGAAAGCGGCTAATAAACATAATAGAATGTAAAATATAACTTGTATTCACGATAAAGCTTTCCTATATGCCAATGATGTTGAAAAATAATCTGTGGCATGTATAGTGCCGCCTTTGGGAATATTTAGAGGAAGAAAACTATGTTAATATCTGAAGCATTTGCACAATCAGCTGACGCGGCAGGCGGGGGAAGTGCTTTGATGCAATTTTTGCCCTTCATTCTTATCATCGCGGTATTTTATTTTTTGATGATCAGGCCGCAGCAAAAGCGCGTAAAAGAACATAAAAATATGGTTGCGGCATTGCGCCGGGGCGATAATGTTGTCACATCGGGCGGCATTGTTGCCAAAGTATCAAAAGTGATTGATGATAATGAGATCGAATTGGAAATTGCATCCGGCGTGAAGGTAAAAGTTATTCGCTCAACTATTTCTACAGTTGTCGGTAAGCCTGCCCCGGCCAATGACACCGCCGCAAAGAAATAACCAGAAAAATAACTGGAAAAACCTATGTTAAATTTCCCCCGGTGGAAAATCATTATGATCACATTACTGTCCTTTCTGGGCATAATGATGGCAGTGCCTAATTTTCTGACAGATGATCAGTTGAAAAATTATCCTGATTTCTTACCTCATAAACGTGTCACTCTCGGGCTTGACTTGCAAGGCGGCGTTCATCTTTTGATGGAAGTGGATTTGACCGAGGTTAAAAAGGAAAAGCTGGAATCCAAGCGGGCGGATATACGCGATGCGCTCAGGGCGGAAAAAATTGTTTTACGAAGCTCTATTCGTAACGACACTATCCATTTTAACATAACGGATAAAAGTCAATTGGAAAAAGCCCTTGATGTTATTGATGATAGCATTGAAATGATTGGGGGGTCCTTAACCGGTATCGGGATTGCGGATATTGAATATAGCGTGGAGCCGGGCGGCGTTATCGTTGTTAAGCTTACTGAGGATGGTCTGATTGTGCGCGGTGATGAAGTTATCACCCAGTCAATAGAGGTTATTCGCCGCCGTATTGACGGCATGGGAACGACTGAGCCAAAGATTCAAAAACAGGGTACGGGACGAATATTGGTTCAAGTCCCCGGGTTCGATGACCCGCAAAAACTGAAACAGATTATCGGTAAAACGGCTAAATTATCATTTCAACTTGTTAAAAGCGCCATCGGACCATTAGACAGGGTGCCGCCCGGCAACGAGAGATTCCCCATGGCGGAAAGCGAACGCTATCCGGGCGCGCCAAACACTATTGTGGTGAGCAGACGTAAAATCCTTACCGGAGAGAATCTGGTTGATGCCGGGCTTGGCTATGATCAGGATAACCGGCCAGTGGTTACTTTTCGCTTTGATCGTATCGGCGGCAAAAAATTTGCTGATGTGACCCGTAAAAATGTAAACCGGCAGTTCGCCATTATATTAGACGGCGTGGTGATTAGCGCTCCGAACATCCAGTCGCCGATTTTGGGTGGCTCCGGGATTATTACCGGAAATTTCACGGTTGAAACGGCCAGTGAACTTGGGCTTTTGCTGCGGGCAGGGGCATTGCCCGCACGGTTGACTGTTGTCGAGGAAAGAACCGTCGGCCCTGATCTGGGTTCTGATAATATTGAGGCCGGCAAGACGGCAGCCCTGATAGGCCTTGCTGCCGTTATGGTTTATATTTTCCTGACTTACGGGACATTTGGTTTGGTAACAAATTTTGTGCTGACGGTTAACCTTCTTCTTATTTTTGGTATTCTATCAACCCTTGGCGCAACCTTGACCATGCCGGGAATAGCCGGAATTGTTTTGACCGTCGGAATGGCCGTGGACGCCAATGTATTGATATTTGAAAGAATACGTGAAGAATACCATAAAGGTAAAGATGCTTTATCGTCATTAGACGCAGGCTATGATAAAGCCTTTAGCACCATCATTGATGCTAATGTCACCACTTTTATCGCGGCATTAATCCTGTTCCAGTTTGGCTCCGGCCCGATTAAAGGATTTGCCGTGACGCTTGCCATCGGGATCGCGACATCCATGTTCACAGCCGTTAGCATGTCACGTATGATAATATCTTTCTGGGCCGTTCGCAAACGCCCAACAAAATTGAAAATATAAGGGGCCTATGAGATGTTATTGAAACTGGTTCCAGAAAACACTCACATCAAATTTATTAATTATCGAAAATTTGCCTACATCCTGTCGGCGGTGATGATTGTAATGGCCTTTGGTATGTATTTTTCCAAAGGCCTGAATTTCGGCATTGATTTCGAAGGCGGTATCATGATCGAAATTGGTACCGAGGGGCCCGCTGATATCGGGGCTATTCGATCTGCATTGTCCAGTTTGAATATGGGCGATGTCAAAGTACAGGAATTTGGGGCGGCAAATGACGTGCTAATCCGTCTGGAGCATCAAGAAGGCCTTACTGTGGATGAGGTCGTAGAAAAAATTCGGCATATTTTACCAAATGCAATAGAGGGCGAAATAAGTTATCGGCGGACAGAAACAGTAGGATCAACCGTTTCCGGCGAGCTGATTGCCGATGGAATAATGGCGGTTGTTCTGGCCATTGGCGCGGTGCTTATTTATATATGGTTCCGTTTTGAATGGCAGTTTGGTATGGGGGCCGTGATAGCTCTGGTTCATGACGTGATACTGACCATTGGTATGTTTTCATTAACAGGGCTTGAGTTTAATCTTTCGACGATTGCGGCCATTTTGACCATTGTGGGTTATTCCTTGAATGATACGGTGGTGGTTTATGACCGCATCAGGGAAAACTTGCGAAAATACCGTAAAATGCCAATGGTGGATCTGTTGACCCTTAGTATTAATGACACATTGTCACGTACGGTTATGACATCTGTGACCACATTAATTGCCTTGTTTTCTTTGTTCTTCCTTGGCGGAGAAGGCTTGCATGGATTTTCTGCGGCCATGATCTGGGGTATTTTTGTCGGTACTTATTCTTCCATATTCATTGCCGCCCCGGTATTGTTATGGGTGGAAATGCGGCGAGAGGCTTATGATGTTGACGACAAGAGTGGCAATATGGAAATACTCCCCCCTAATTAAAGGCCGCTCATATGGAGTTCAAAGAAGTTTCATCACAAACTGATACCAGTTTATCCTCTTATGGTGATGGGGGATTTCGCATTGGCGAACAGCGCATCAAGGGCTCTATTCTGATCACGCCTAAAGGCTATTATCCCTGGGACGTCAAGAAAGCCGAAATTACTTATGAAAGCCTTGCGCGCATTTTAGATCAAAAGGATGCTATTGATATTCTATTGATCGGGACGGGGGAAAATATGTTTTTCCTTGATAGGGCACTAAAGGGCAAGCTTGAAACTGGAAATTTTTCAGTGGATGTGATGGCAACCGGTGCCGCCGCCAGAACCTATAACATATTGTTGTCAGAAGGCCGTAAGGTCGCCGCAGCCCTCATCGCTGTGGATTAGAATAAAATAAGGCCGGACAAAATGCCCGGCCTTATGACTGACTATATGATGCCCTTATTAAAGTCCGGGGGGATTCTGGACTGAAATCATGGAATAGAGCATGGGAATGGACAGCATGGTGTTTGTCCGGGAAAAGAGCATGGCCCGGCGCCCGGCTGCGGGTTTCGCATCGGCGTCTGCCTCAACAATGCCCAGGGCAATCTTTTGCGCTGGCCATATGATGAACCACACATTGAAGGCCATGATCAGGCCGAGCCACATACCAAAGCCGATGTCTGGTTGCTGGAATGTCATTGCCTCATGCATATAACCGTTCATGGCGGCAAGGATCAAACCAAATAATACTGTTCCAGCGGCACCCCAGCGGAACCAGAATAAGGCTTCCGGCGCAATAACCTTGCTTATGGCCGGCTTCTGCTCATCGGGAATTTTCGGCATGCTTGGTATTTGAACAAAGTTAAAATACCACAGGATACCAATCCACATGATGCCACATATTACGTGCAGATAACGCACGGAGAATACGATAAAATCTTCCATTTTATATTTCCACCCTTAATTCATTTTTTTCTGTAAATCGGAAATGGCCTTTTCAGGGCCCGATTGATTCATGCTTTCCAGTTGGTTTGTCGCGAAGACCATAATGACGGTCAACACGATGCCGGCAACAACGGTTAGCGGCAATGATTCGAGAATTTTGCTCATTGTTTTTTCCTGTGTTTTTTCCTATTATTAATTTATATACCAATTCTATGAAATTACTTCCGGATTTTTTAATACCCTTCTCCGATAGAATTTCGTCCCTGTTTGGACGGCGGTAAGGGTAACAGTTTCTTTGGCATGCGTCAAAATATTGCCATATGTTATTATTAACAAGCAGAATTTCTTTAGGGTGAATGGTGCCTTTGTGCCATGAATATAACAACAATGAAAATGACAGAAAACAGCGACACATATTTATATTGCCAAGAAATAGTCGATAAATATGATCATGACCGTTATTTAACCATCCTCTATTCTCCTGCCGAAAAGCGTCCGGCTCTTGCGGCGCTTTATGCTTTTAATTATGAAATATCCAAAATCAGAGAGGTGGTTTCTGAACCCATGCTGGGGGAAATCAGATTGCAATGGTGGCGTGAAGCCATAGATGATATTTTTAAGGGCATAATGCGCAATCATGATATTATTCCAGCCTTGTCGGCCGCTATAGCGCAACATGAACTTTGCCGCGATAGCCTGATGACTATCATTGATGCACGCGCGCAAGATCTTTATGATGAACCACTGGAAAATAATGCCGCACTCGAAAAATATTTATCCCAAACGGCGGGCAAGTTGTCTTGCCTTGCGGTTCATATTCTGGGCCAGAGGGATATTGATGATTTGGCCCAAAGGCTGGGTATAGTATGGGGCTATCTGGGCATCATTCGAGCGGTTCCCTATCATTTATCTTTGAAAAAAAGCTATATTCCGGTGGATTTAATGGCTGAACAGGGGTTATCCCATACCAAATTCCTTTCACCAGAAGGGGGCGCTGAAACAAAATCTATCATTCAGGCTCTTTGCCATCAAGCCCAGCTGCATCTAGATTATATCACAGCCAATAAGGGGCGTATTGATACTGCAGCCAGACCAGCGTTTCTCTTGACGTCACTGGCCCGCAGTTATTTGAAAACCATAAAAAAGGCCGATTTTAATCCCTTTGTTTTGGCGGAGAAAAAGGATGCCTTGCCGCGCCAATGGCGACTTTTTATAGCGGCCATGTTCAATCTTGTTTAACTCGCTGTCTCATTCAGCCATTTGGCGAGGGCGTCCAAGGCCCTGATTGATTTGGCTGGCTTACGGTCTTTACGTTTGATTTTTTTTCCCTCAAGCACAGGCATGATGCCGAAATTGACATTCATGGGCTGAAAATTTTTTCGGTTGCCTGTCCCGGGGATTTGCCCGCCCGTGATGTAATGGATCAGCGCGCCAAACGCCGTTGTCATGGGCGGGGCCGGAATCTCCCGGCCTTTTCGTTCGGCGGCGGCAAACCGCCCGGCCATCAATCCCATTGCCGCGCTTTCCACATAACCTTCCACGCCGCTGATTTGTCCTGCAAACCTCAGGCGCGGTATTTTTTTGAAACGCAGGTTGCTGTCAAGAAGATTGGGGCTGTTGATGAATGTATTGCGGTGCAGCCCGCCAAGTCGGGCAAAACGGGCCTTCTCAAGCCCTGGTATTTTTTGAAAGCTTTCCACCTGCGCGCCATATTTCATTTTAGTCTGAAAACCCACCATATTATAAAGGGTTCCAAGCTTATTATCCTGTCGCAATTGAACAACCGCATATGAATCCTCACCCGTATTGGGGTTGGTCAATCCAACAGGCTTCATGGGGCCAAAACGCAAGGTTTCCCGCCCCCGTTCGGCCATGACTTCGATCGGCATGCATCCGTCAAAATACGGGGTGTTTTTTTCCCAGTCCTTATAATCATATTTTTCGGTATCTATAAGGTCATCGATGAGGGCCTCATATTGCTCTTTGGACAGGGGCAGATTGATATAATCCGCCGTGTCGCCCTTATCGTACCGCGATTGATACCATGCCTTGGAAAAATCTATACTGTCCTTGTAAATAATCGGGGCTATGGCATCAAAAAAGGCCAATTCGTCTTCACCTGTAATATCCAATATGGCCTTTGCCATGCTATCGGAGGTCAGCGGGCCTGTGGCAATAATCACATTATCCCATTCTTCTGACGGAATAGTGGTGATTTCTTCGCGAACCATTGTGAATAAAGGGTGGGCTTCCAAGGCGGTTTGAACTGATTTGCTGAAACCCTCGCGATCAACGGCAAGGGCGCTGCCTGCGGGGACGCTGTTTTCTTTGGCCGCTGACATAATCAGGGAACCACAGCGGCGCATTTCCTCATGAAGCAAGCCAACGGCATTATTTTCATAATCATCGGACCGAAAGCTGTTGGAACAAACCATTTCAGCAAGACCATCTGTTTCATGAACATCGGTTTTTCGCACTGGGCGCATTTCATGAAGGATCACGGGAATACCCTGTGCCATGATTTGCCATGCGGCCTCTGTTCCCGCCATGCCGCCGCCAATGATATGAATTTCTTTAAGTGCCATTACCCTCTTCTCCTGATTGACGTGGGTCATATCATTTAAAACAGACCAGAGCTATAGGAAAAGCGCCATAGAAAAGTGCCATAGAAAAAAGCGTCTGCTTTCTGAGGAAAAGCAGACGCTTAGGTCATAATGGAGATTATGTACCAGGGTTGTAAATAGTAAGTTGGGCTGTAATCAGATTTGGTTGAGAACCTGTTACAAGTTGATAATAGGACGCTTATGGTTAATAAAAGGTAAATTTTGATGAAAACTCTAACAAAATTCTATATATAATTCTTAAGATACTGACCTGTGTAGCTTTTTTCGCATTCCACGATTGCTTCAGGTGTGCCAGCGGCCAGTATCAGGCCGCCGCCATCGCCGCCTTCTGGCCCAAGATCAATGACCCAGTCACAGGTTTTAATAACTTCCAGGTTATGTTCTATAATAACAACGGTATTGCCCTGATCAACGAGGGTATGTAAAACCTCCAATAATTTTTTGATATCTTCAAAATGAAGCCCTGTGGTGGGTTCGTCAAGAATATATAATGTCCGGCCTGTTGATCTTTTTGATAATTCCTTGCTGAGTTTCACGCGCTGTGCCTCACCGCCGGACAGGGTGGTTGCCGCTTGCCCGACTTTGATATAGCTTAATCCGACCTTTTCCAGCGTGGTCATCTTATCGCGGATGCTTGGTACAGCGGCAAAAAATCCTGCGGCTTCCTCGACGGTCATCTCCAGAATATCAGCAATGGATTTGCCTTTAAATTTAACTTCAAGGGTTTCCCTGTTATATCTTTTACCATGACAAACATCACATTGAACGTAAACATCAGGCAGAAAATGCATTTCAATTTTGATGAGCCCATCGCCCTGACAGGCTTCACAGCGCCCGCCCTTGACATTAAAAGAGAATCGGCCCGGCTTGTACCCCCGCGTTTTGGCCTCAGGTAGTCCGGCAAACCAATCCCGAATAGGGGTGAAGGCCCCCGTATAGGTGGCCGGGTTTGACCGGGGCGTGCGGCCAATGGCCGATTGGTTGATATCCACGACCTTATCAATGAACTCCAGCCCCAATATGGCCTCATGCGGGGCCGGAACATTACGGTTGTTATTCAATTTGCGGGCAACCCCCCGGTAGAGTGTGTCGATGGTAAGCGTGGATTTCCCGCTGCCGGAAACGCCGGTGATACAGGTCATGGTGCCAAGGGGAATCGCTGCTGTTACATTATTCAGATTATTGCCGGTTGCCCCTTGAATGATGATTTCCTTGCGTTTTTTCCCTGCCATATGGCCCTTGCGGCGTTCCGGGGGTACAACAATAGACTTTTTTCCAGACAGATATTGCCCCGTCAGGCTGTCCTTATTATCCAAAATATCCTGCAAGCTGCCCTCGGCCACGATTTCACCGCCATGTTCACCGGCACCGGGGCCCATATCAATGATATGATCCGCATTGCGAATGGTATCTTCGTCATGTTCAACCACCAAAACACTATTGCCCATATCACGCAGGTTAAACAGGGTTTCCATAAGCCGGTCATTATCCCGTTGATGAAGCCCAATGGAAGGTTCGTCCAGAACATATAACACGCCGGTCAAACCGGAACCGATCTGAGAGGCCAGACGAATTCTTTGTGATTCACCGCCGGAAAGACTGCCGGATTTTCGGGACAGATTGAGGTAATTCAAGCCGACATTATTCAGAAACCCGAGCCGGGAAATAATTTCCTTTAAAATCCGGCTGGCAATTTCCCGTTGTTTGTTGCTCAGTTTTTCTGGCAACGCCTTGAACCAGTCAAAAGATTCCGCAACGGATAATTCTGTTAATTGGCCGATATGATGGTGATCAATCTTCACGGACAAGGCTTCCTGTTTCAGGCGGTAACCTTCGCAAGCCTCACATTCCGAGGCGCTTTGATATTTGCCCAGCTCTTCCCGGATCATATTGCTGTCGGTTTCCCGCCACCGGCGTTCGATATTGCCGATGATGCCTTCAAAAGGTTTTTCAACCTTATATTCTTTGCGATCATCGCTGTAAATCATCTCGATTGTTTCACTGCCGCTGCCATAAAGAATGACATCCTGTACTTTTGCCGTCAGTTTTTCCCATGGGTGGCTGGTTTTGAATTTAAAATGCCTGGCGAGGCTTTTTAACGTTTGGGCATAATAGGGGGCGTTGGATTTTGACCAGGGCGCCAATGCACCATCATTAAGGCTTTTGGACCCATCCGGCACCAC
>JALSHF010000208.1 GCA_026982375.1 Emcibacter sp.
CAACCCCTTGCTGACAAGCGAGGGCACCATTACTTTCAGTGGTGACGTAAGACCAACTGCCGATAATGATTTAATCGCCGCCGGTTCGGTAGGCAATGTTTTTGATATTGACAACACCAGCGATAGCGCCCTGTTCAGCTTTGATTTCGATGTATCATCATTTTCTTTTATATATGGCGGAAATTCTGGAATTTTTGACATGGTTGCACGAGATGCGCTGAACAATATTGTCGATAGTTTCTTTCAAGCCTCAACGGGTGCCGGAGAGCCCGCAGGGCCAGTGACACTTTCCGGTATTGGCATCAGAAGTATTTACTGGGAAGATCCCGGAAATAATTTTGCCGCGATTGATAACATAACGATCAGAACTACGAGCGTGCCGGAACCTGCGCCTCTTGCTTTGCTTGGTCTTGGACTGCTCGGCCTTGGTCTTTCCCGCAAACGCCGCGGCTAAACCATAAAATTTCATCATTGTAATTCAGGCGATTCCTTCAGAATGAGGGGTCGTCTTTTTTATATGTGGCTCCTCACCTGCAACAAAAGCCCCCTCAGGGCGACTTTTAAGCTTGAAAATAAAAGATGAATATGCGACATAAGGCCATCTTGAGAAGTCGGCAATATAAAATATTATATATTTGAAAAGTCTTTTCATTTTATTTCAATGGTTTGGCGCGGTGGCGGAGTGGCTACGCAGCGGATTGCAAATCCGTCCAGACCGGTTCGATTCCGGTCCGCGCCTCCAAAGCTATCCCCTTCCCAAAAACTTTCCGCAAAAATTTTCCCCGGCTCAAACCAAACAGGCCCTGCAGATGCGTCATACTTAGGTTGGTTGCCCCACAAAGAAAATTCATATTTTATCCATGCGAATAATATTTGACTATTTGGTCAAAAAATTATACTCTTAAGATAAAAGAGGCGCATAAATATGAACCACAAAAACCATAGGGCTGCATATAATAAAATATTAGCCAAGCAGAACGCCAACAGTTTTTTTGATGAATTGCATAGCCCATTTAATAAAGCCATGGCCCTTAAGGAAGCGGATCACTGCCTTTATTGTTATGATGCGCCGTGTATTCAAGCCTGCCCCACATCCATAGATATTCCAACTTTCATCCATCAAATCAAAACCGGAAATGTCATGGGCGCGGCCCATACGATCCTCAAGGAAAATATTATGGGCGGCACCTGCGCCCGTGCCTGTCCGACAGAGGTGCTTTGCGAACAGGCCTGCGTTCTCAATGATGATGCCGGAAAACCCGTCGAAATCGGCCTTTTGCAGCGGTTTGCCACAGACCATCTGATGGCCAAATCTGTCTCTCATCCCTTCAGGCGCGCGGCGCGAACAGGTCGCACTATTGCCGTGATTGGCGCGGGGCCTGCCGGATTATCCTTTGCCCACCGCGCCGCCGTTCTTGGGCATGATATTCATATATATGAAGCCCGTGACAAAGCCGGCGGGCTTAATGAATATGGCCTTGCCGCCTATAAAATGGCTGATGATTTTGCCGCCAGGGAAGTTGATTTTCTTTTGGGCATTGGCGGTATCGAAATATTTTACGGCACGTCCCTCGAACAAGATTTGTCCCTGCCGGATTTGTCACTGGCAAATTTATCACTGAATAACCTGCAAGATAAATATGACGCCATATTCATTGGGGTTGGTTTGGGGGGAACCAATGATCTTGGCCTTGACGGCGAAGCTATGTCAGGCATCGCGGACGCCATTGATTTCATCGAAAATTTGCGCCAGACTGATGATTTGTCTCGCCTTGATCTTGGAGAAAACATCATTGTCATCGGCGGCGGCAATACGGCTATTGATGCGGCGATACAGGCAAAAAAACTTGGCAGCCCAAATGTCGCCCTTGTCTATCGGCGCGGCGAGGACGAAATGGGCGCAACAGCTTTCGAAGTGGAGCTTGCCCGTAAAAATGGCATCTCGATTCACCTTTGGTCAAAACCGATAATCCTGCATGGCAAGAACAGCATAACGGCAATAACCTTTGAACATACGGCCATAAAGGATGGCAAGCTCACAGGCACAGGCGAAGCCTATATTCTGGATTGTGACATGCTGCTGAAAGCCATTGGTCAAAAACTTGCTGGCACCGGCCTGCAGGATTTGGCCACCAAAGACGGCAAGCTCGTCATTTCAGAAAACTATCAAACCAGCAACAAGAAAATATTTGCCGGCGGCGACTGCGTCCTATCAGGAGAAGACCTTACGGTTCAGGCCGTAGAGGATGGCAAACAAGCCGCCATCGCCATGGATATTTGGCTGCGGGATAATTAAGGGATATTACTATGGCTGATTTAACATGTACCATTGCCGGAATCAAGAGTATCAACCCTTTTTGGCTCGCCTCCGCGCCGCCAACAGATAAATATTTCAATGTGGTTCGGGCTTTTAAGGCCGGATGGGCCGGTGTTGTCTGGAAAACACTTGGTGAAGATCCCCCTGTGATCAATATGTCCAGCCGCTACGGCGTTCATTTTAACAGCGCCCGCGATGTGATCGGCATCAACAATATTGAACTGATATCCGATCGACCGCTTGAGGTTAATCTGCAGGAAATCAGGCAGGTTCGCGAAGAATGGCCGGATCGCGTTATCATTGGTTCCATGATGGCCCCCATTGATGAGTGCGCATGGAAAGAGCTCGCCATCAAAATCGCTGAGGCCGGGGTTCATGGCATTGAGCTTAACCTTGGCTGCCCCCACGGCATGTGCGAACGCGGCATGGGCTCTTCCATCGGCCAAGTCCCTGAAATGATCGAACAGACCACCCGCTGGGTCCGCGAAGCCGTTGATATTCCGGTTTTCACCAAGCTTACGCCCAATATCACCAATATCCTTTGGGCTGCCGAAGCGGCCAAAGCCGGCGGCGCACATGCAATTTCTTTGATCAATACGGTTAATTCTGTGATTTCCGTTGATCTTGATGCCATGGCCCCGACCCCGACAATTGACGGAAAAGGCAGCCACGGCGGCTATTGCGGAACGGCTGTCAAACCCATTGCCCTTCATATGGTTGCTGAAATCGCTCGAAATCCTGAGACCAGAGACATTGATATTTCTGCCATTGGCGGCATTGAAAATTGGCGTGATGCGGCTGAGTTTATCTCGCTTGGGGCCAATGGCTTGCAGGTCTGCACCGCAGCCATGCTCTATGGATTTCGCATTGTCGATGATATGATTGCTGGCCTCTCAAACTTTATGGATGAAAAAGGCTATAAAACCCTTGATGATTTTCGGGGGCTTGCCATAAAGAATACCGTTGACTGGAATGAGCTTAATATGAACTTCGATACGAAAGCCGTCATCAATCAAGACAGCTGTATCGAATGTGGTCGGTGCCATATCGCCTGTGAGGACACGTCACATCAGGCCATCACATTTGATGTGGCAGCGGACGGAAAACGTACCTTCACAGTTGTGGATGAGGATTGCGTCGGCTGTAACCTTTGTGCCATAATTTGCCCTGTGCCAGATTGTATTGAAATGCAGCCCGTCAAAAATAACCTGCCGTATCTTACATGGCCTGAACATCCAAAAAATGTTATGAAAGACGTTGATTAACCCCCCCAAGGAGAAATGTGATGACCCCCATCGCAGCCGGACAAAAAGCCAACGACCTTGACGCCTACTGGATGCCCTTTACGGCCAACAGGCAATTTAAAGAAAATCCCCGCATGATCGTCGGCGCGGAAGGCATGTATTTCAAGACATCTGACGGGCGTGACCTTTTGGATGGCATTGCGGGACTTTGGTGCTGCAATGCGGGCCATAACAGACCGCGCATCGTCAAAGCCATTCAGAAACAAGCATCAGAACTGGATTATGCCCCGGCTTTTCAGATGGGGCACCCCAAACAATTTGAACTGGCCAGTCGTTTGGCCGCGTTAATGCCCGGCGACCTTAATCGGATATTTTTCACCAATTCCGGCTCAGAGGCTGTTGAAACAGCCCTGAAGATGGCCATTGCCTATCATCGGTTGCGCGGCGAAGGCCACCGCACCCGCCTTATTGGACGGGAAAAAGGCTATCACGGCGTTAATTTTGGCGGCATGTCCGTCGGCGGCATGCCCGCCAACCGCAAAATGTTTGGCAGTCTTGTTGCTGGCGTGGATCATTTGCGCCATACCCACGGCATAGAAGAAAATCGCTACTCACAAGGCATTCCAAGCCACGGCGACAGGCTTGCCGACGATTTGGAACGTCTGTGCGAATTGCATGATGGCTCCACCATTGCCGCTGTGATTGTCGAGCCCCTAGCCGGATCAGCGGGGGTTATTCTGCCGCCAGAAGGTTATTTGCAGCGCCTGCGCAAAATTTGTGACAAACATGGCATTTTGCTGATTTTTGATGAGGTTATAACGGGCTTTGGCCGTTTGGGAACGCCCTTTGCCGTTGATAAATTTGGCGTTGAGCCGGATATGGTGACCGCCGCCAAAGCTTTGACCAACGGGGTTATTCCCATGGGCGCGGTTTTCGTGCAGGATAAAATTCATGACGCCTTTATGCAGGGGCCGGCAAATATGGTCGAATTTTTTCATGGCTATACCTATTCCGGCAATCCAATGGCCTGCGCGGCGGCCCTTGGCACGCTCGATACCTATGAAGAAGAAGGACTGCTGACCCGCGCCGCAGAACTTTCCGATTATTGGCAGCAAGCGGTACATTCCCTGAAAGGCTTGCCTCATGTGATTGATCTGAGAAACCTTGGCCTTATTGCGGGTATTGAGCTTGAACCATTTGCGGGCGCCCCGACCAAGCGCGCCTTCGAAGTCTTTCTCAAGGCCTATGAGGCAGGCCTGCTGATCCGCACAACCGGTGACACCATTGCCTTATCCCCGCCGTTGATTATTGAAAAAAGCCAAATTGATTTTGCCTTTGAAACACTGGCAACCATCATTAAGAATCTGGAATAGGAACTCTGCGCATGGCCTTGATTGAACATATTATTGGCGGGAAAAATACGTCTGGTACCACCGACAAAACCCAGGCTGCCTATAATCCGGCAACGGGTAAAGAGATCGCGCAAGTGTCCATGGGCGGGGACGCAGAAATCAAGGCCGCCGTCCAAGCGGCTCAAAATGCCTTCCCTGACTGGTCAAACACATCCCCGGCCAAACGGGCCAATGTGATGTATAATCTGCGGCAAATCATGGGCCGGCGCGCGGACGAGATCGCCCGCACCATCAGCCTTGAACATGGCAAAACCCACGATGACGCCCTTGGCGAAGTCGCCCGCGCCCTCGAAGTGGTTGAATATGCCTCTGGTATTCCGGACAAATTAAAAGGTGATTTCAGCCGAGATGTCGGCCCCGGCATTGATACCAGCTCCGAGCGGCAGCCCCTTGGCGTTGTCGCCGGCATTACGCCGTTTAATTTTCCGTCGATGGTGCCGCTCTGGATGATCCCCATGGCGCTTGCCTGCGGCAATATATTCATTCTCAAACCGTCAGAGCGCGGCGCGGCAAGCGCCAATCTTATTTTCGAACTCTTTAAAGAGGCCGGTCTGCCGCCCGGCGTGCTTAACGTGGTTCACGGCGGCAAGGATGCCGTTGATGCCATTATCGCTCACCCGGATATTCAGGCGATCAGCTTTGTCGGCTCAACCCCCATTGCCCGTTATATCTACAGCAATGGCTGCGCGAGCGGCAAGCGCGTACAAGCCCTTGGCGGGGCCAAAAATCATATGGTCATTCTGCCGGACGCCGATATTGATCAGGCCGCCGATGCCTTGATGGGCGCCGGATTTGGCTCTGCCGGTGAACGCTGCATGGCGATCAGTGTCGCGGTTCCTGTGGGCGAAGAAACCGCAAGCCGGCTGGTCAGAGCTCTTACCCCTATGGTACAGGCCTTGAAAATTGGCCCTTCCACTGATTCCGAAGCCGAAATGGGCCCTGTGATCTCCAGAGAAGCCAAAACGCGCATCGAAAACATGATCAGCGACGGCGAGAAGGAAGGGGCCAAACTGCTTGTGGATGGCCGGGGATTTAAATTACAGGGCTATGATGATGGTTATTGGGTTGGCGGCACTCTGCTTGATCATGTGACCGAGGATATGAATATTTACAAGCAAGAAATTTTCGGGCCTGTCCTGTCCGTATTACGGTCAGAATCTTATGATTATGCGGTCGATCTGATCAACAGGCATCAATATGGCAATGGCACGGCCATCTTCACCCGGGATGGTGATGCGGCCCGTGATTTTGCCCGAAGAATCAATGTGGGCATGGTGGGCATTAATGTGCCAATTCCCGTGCCTGTTGGCTATCACAGCTTTGGCGGCTGGAAACAATCCAGTTTTGGCGGTCACGGTATTTACGGGCCGGAAGCCGTTCATTTTTACACAAAACTGAAAACCGTAACATCACGTTGGCCTGCGGGTATCCGTTCCGGCGCAGAATTCACATTCCCAAAAATGGGGTAAAGGAAGTATGTCATGACACAGCCTAAAACCGCAACACTCAGAGGCGGCCTGATCCAGATGGCCCTCAAATCATCAACAGATAATGACCCGGAAACCATCCGCAAAGCCATGATTAAAGCCCATATCCCGCTCATCGAAAAGGCCGCAGAAGAAGGCGTTCAGGTTCTGTGTTTTCAGGAGGTTTTCACCCAGCCTTATTTCTGTCCGAGTCAAGATGAAAAATGGTATGACAGTGCCGAAGCCATCCCGAATGGCCCGACCACCATGTTAATGCAGAAATATGCCGCAAAATATAAGATGGTCATTGTGGTGCCCCTGTATGAGCGCGACGATGTGACCGGAATATATTATAACACAGCAGCCGTGATTGATGCAGACGGCAGCTATCTGGGCAAATATCGCAAAACCCATATCCCGCAAGTGGCCGGTTTCTGGGAGAAATTTTTCTTTAAACCCGGCACCTCTGATTGGCCGGTCTTTCAGACACAATATTGCAAACTTGGCGTTTATATCTGCTACGACCGTCATTTTCCTGAAGGCTGGCGCGCCTTGGCTCTCAATGGGGCGGAATATATCGTCAACCCCTCCGCGACCGTTGCCGGGCTTTCGGAATATCTCTGGAAACTGGAGCAGCCCGCCTCTGCGGCGGCCAATGGCTGCTGGATCGGGGCCATTAACCGCGTCGGCACCGAAGAACCCTGGAATATCGGTGAATTTTATGGCCAGAGTTATTTCGTTAATCCGCGCGGTCAAATTGAAAAAGAAGCCAGCCGTGACCAGGATGAATTGATCATTCATGATATGGATATGAATATGGTCAGGGAAGTGCGAAATAAATGGCAGTTTTTCCGTGACCGCAGGCCCGAAACATACGGGCCATTAACACGCGCCGAATAACCTGATTTTGCCGAACAACCTGATTTTGAGGGTATTAATGGACAATTATGATTCAGACTTATGGAATGATGACCTGAAGCCAACCACAGAGGCAACACGAACATGGGACTGGAAGGCCTATGCCGCCCTGTGGATTGCCATGGTGGTTTGCGTGCCGACCTATATGCTGGCGGCGGGCCTTATTGCACAAGGTATGTCATGGGATCAGGCGGTGATCACCGTCATGCTCGGCAATGTCATTATTCTTGCCCCAATGATCCTGATCGGCCATGCCGGCGCCAAATACGGCGTCCCCTTTCCCGTACTCCTGCGATCAGCCTTTGGCACCAAAGGCGCGCGCATTCCCGCATTAGCCCGTGGATTGGTGGCCTGCGGATGGTTTGGCATTCAGACCTGGGTGGGCGGCTCGGCGATTTATGTGATCCTCAACGGTCTTTCTGATAATGCCTTTCAAGGCACGGCTCTGCCCTTCCTTGGCATAGACATCGCGCAGTTTTTCAGTTTTTTGGGCTTTTGGGCCATTCATTTATATTTCATCAAGCATGGCACGGAATCAATCCGCTGGCTTGAAACCTATGCGGCCCCGTTTCTTATTCTTATGGGGCTTTCTTTGTTGGCCTGGGCCTATGTCAAAGCGGATGGGTTTGGTAATATGTTGTCGGCGCCGTCACAATTTGACGCGGGCGGGCCAAAAGAAGGTCAATTTCTCGGCACTTTCATCGCCGGGCTCACCGCGATGGTTGGTTTCTGGGCAACCATGGCGCTTAATATTCCGGATTTTACCCGATTTGCCAAAAGCCAGAAAGATCAAATCATCGGGCAAATGATTGGTCTGCCCCTGCCCATGGCATGCTTTGCCTTTATCGGCGTTGCCGTGACCTCTGCCACCGTTACCATCTATGGCGAGGCCATATGGGATCCCGTGGCGCTCGCCAGCCGCATGGGCGGCATGGGCGTCATCGTTGCACTGGCCGCCCTGATCATCGCCACGCTGACCACCAATCTTGCTGCAAATCTGGTTGCCCCCGCTTACGGTTTTTCAAATTTAAGCCCCCAGAAAATAAGTTTCCGCATGGGCGGCTATATTACAGCGGGCATAGGCATCGCCATTTTCCCATGGAAACTACTGGAAAGTTCCGACGGCTATTTATTCACTTGGCTGATTGGCTATTCGGCCCTGCTTGGCCCCATTGCGGGTATTTTGATCGCCGATTATTTCTTGCTGCGCAAATGCACCCTCAAAGTCGATGATCTCTTTCGCCATGACGGCAAATATGGCGGGCGAAATGGCTGGAACATGGCTGGCCTCAGCGCACTTGTCATCGGTGTTCTGCCCAACCTGCCGGGCTTTTTACATGCGGCGGGTTTTCTCGATACAGTGCCGGAAATCTTTGATATAATCTATAGCTATGCCTGGTTCGTCGGCGTTATCATTGCCGGTGGTTTATATCTTGTTTTCACAAAATATACAGATGGCCAAAACGACTAACCTAAGGAGAATATCATGTCGCTTTTCATTCACGGAGGAACGGTTGTCAATGCGGATAACAGCTCCCGCGCTGACGTTTATATTGAAGGCGGCCTGATTAAAGCTGTTGGCCTTGATCTGATCGTGCCTTCTGATGCTGAGGTCATAGATGCCAGCGGACAATATGTCATGCCCGGCGGCATTGACCCTCATACCCATATGCAGCTTCCCTTCATGGGTACGGTGGCGAGCGAGGATTTTTATACCGGCACGGCGGCGGCTCTTGCAGGCGGCACCACCATGATCATTGATTTTGTCATCCCAAACCCCGGGCAATCTTTGATGGAAGCCTATCAAATCTGGCGCGGCTGGGCCGAAAAATCCTGCGCAGATTACAGTTTTCATGTGGCGGTAACATGGTGGGATGACAGCGTTCATGCGGATATGGCGCAGCTCGTCACAGAAGAAGGCGTCAATAGTTTCAAGCATTTCATGGCCTATAAAAATGCGATCATG
>JALSHF010000209.1 GCA_026982375.1 Emcibacter sp.
GCTGAAGAAAAACTATCCGCAGCATCATCTGGAACATAGAAATGACCCATATGGTTTCAAGACCTGTCTGGAGCGTTATATGGCGGGGGAGTTTTTAACCTTTGACGCGGTGAATATCACCCTGACCGGCACCGAATTTCAGCAGAAAGTCTGGCAAAGCCTGCGTAAAATCCCCGCAGGAGCGACAATGAGCTACGGCGCGCTTGCCCGTAATATAGGTCGCCCGAAAACCGCAAGAGCCGTGGGCTACGCCAATTCTTTAAACCCCATTGCCCTTGTTTTGCCCTGCCACAGGGTCATTGGGCAGAATGGCTCCCTCACAGGTTTTGCCGGCGGTCTGGACCGTAAAAAATGGCTTCTGGCGCATGAAGAAGCGCGGTCAAACTAGGCAGTCCCGCTCACAAGATAAGAGGCCATACTTCGGAGTTTTGCAGGCTGTACTGGTTTTTGCAATATCGTAAATCCATGACTTTTCCGTTGCTCCTGCCCCTCTGCCAAAAAAATAACGGAAATTTCATGACCCGTTTTAAGGGTTATATTTTTTTGCATTTGCCCTATATCTTCTAAGGTGGGCGCGCCCTTATGCTTGATGTCAGAAATAATCAGATCTGGTATGAAGTCTTCAGAGTCAAGAAACGCCTGTCCTTCTTCACTGCTGGCAAAATCTGCGACGATGTAACCCCAATGGCGCATCATCTCACTTACATATTGTCGCATTTGATCTTCATCACTTAAAATAATAACTTTGGCACAGGCCTCCTCTGGAAGATTTGTAGATTCTGTTGTCGCCACCTGACTCATGTCACCTTGCGGGATTTTTATTGAAAATACAGTACCAACCCCAAGTTCTGAGTGAAATTTTATGTCATGCTCAAGCAACCGGCATAATCCGTCCACTATGGACAGGCCCAGGCCAAGGCCCCGCGCCGTTTCAGACACATCACCCGATACCCGGTAAAACTCCTGAAAAATTTTATGCCTATCCTTTTGCGCTATGCCTCTGCCGCTATCTGAAATTTTGATCGCCACCGCGCCGCCTTCCCTGTCACAAGAGATATTTACAAACCCGTGATCTGTATATTGCACAGCATTACTGACCAGGTTACGCAATATTCTGCCAAGCATGTCCAAGTCGCTATAAACCGTTTGCAAACATGGTTCAAAATCAAGCAAAAGACCTTTGTCCTTGGCCTGACCTGAGAATTCTTCAATAATATTATTCAAAAGATCATTCAGCATGAAATGCTTCTTGCGTGGTTCGAAAGCGCCGGCCTCGATTCTTGACATATCAAGCAACGAGCCGATCAACTTTCTAAGCAACTCGGAAGATTGCGACACACGCGTAATCAGATGCTGTATTTCAACCGGATCTTTCTCGTATTTCAGGGCTTCGACGAAAAAGCCCATCGCATTAAGCGGCTGCCGCAAATCATGGCTGGCGGCCGCAAGATAACGTGATTTGGCGGCATTATCATGATCTGCAATTTTACGGGATTCCTCAGCATTGTTTTTTTCATATTTCAGGCTTTTGATCAGATCTCTATTCTTCTGCTCCAGATCAATGCTCTTCAGGACACTGATTTGCGTAAGATGGCTGTTGAATAAATTGACCAGCAGAAATAACAACACCAATATGCCAATGGCGACGAATATTTCCTGCTGCGTCAAAATACACCGTATGGCGAATGGGACTATACAGGGAATTGCAAAAGCAAAAAAAGCAACCTTATATATGGATAAATAGGGCACCGCCGCCGCCACCAGCCCACATAACAAGGTGGCGATCAGAACCAAAAGGAAAATATCCGACGATATCGGTATGATCAGCCCAAGCAGGCCCCAGATTGATCCGCCTATAAAAGCAAAACCAACGAAGAATGCCAGATGCATGCCTGCGTTATTATCATTAACGCCATTCTTTTGCATGACTTTATGATGCCAGAGCCGCAGAGAAATCGAAAGCGTCATGCTGAAAAATAACAGGACGGGAATCCAGGTTGCAACATTTCCATATAATACCAATGAAATAATAACCACCGTCAGAAGCGTTAACCACGCCATGGACGGTGTTTTATCAGCCAACAGCTTCACTTGCTCAACAGAAACATCTTTGTTTTTTACATCTGCGTCCATAGAAACTCCGTATAACAGGTCGGCTTATTAGCTCACATGACGAATCTTTGCTGAAAAGGATCAGTATGGCGGAATCAGCCCTTTCTGTGATGCCGTAAAAGCCGCTTCTGTACGATTGTTAACCTTTAGAATTTGGAAAACGGCCGAAATATGAACGCGCACCGTATTATCTGCAATGCCGAGGGCCTTTGCGATCTCTTTATTCGATTTCCCCTGAGAAATTAATGTCAGAATTTCACCTTGTCGTGATGTAAGGGCAAATTTTGAATGATTTTCTCTACCGCTATCCAGCAAGATATTATCAGGGATATACCGCCCGCCCTTCAGAATCAAATGAATTGCCTGAAGCATGACTTCACTATCAAGGGTTTTTGGTATATAGCCCATAACGCCTAAATCAAGGGCCTTTCTAATCAAATTCTGGTCATCTGAACCAGACAAGAAAACAATGGGGGCACTCGGGTCAAGTTTTCTAAATTCCTGTAATCCGTCCAGACCCGATATAACAGGCAGGCCAACATCCAGTAAAATAAGATCAAATCCACCATTTTTTTTGATGATCTCATAAGCATCCGCACAAGCCCCACACTCACTGATAAACACATCATCCGCAATTTTTTGTAACACCAGCTTCAGCCCGTCGCGGAATAAAGTATGATCATCCACCAATAAAATTTTCACCAACAAAATCTTTCATTTTTACGTATGCCGTGACCTGATTATAATGCGACATCAAAATAATCGAAATGGATAAACAATGAAATATATAAAAAAGTGCATTGAAATATCATTCAAGACCTATGGTATAGTACAAATGAACTATACCATAGTAACATTTGCACTATTTACGCCAGATATAAAACTTCATATAATGCGCGTGCTTGGGTGGACGCCCCTGCTCCGGAAATCTATAAGGCAAGCTGGGCAACTTTGGGGGAAATGGGGACACGAAAGTAAAGGGATGTTTCACAAAAATCTGTTGGGGGTCAGATTACGTAAAACATCCCTTCATTCATTCAAGCAAGCTTGAACAAGCCATTATATAAAGATTCTATTCTTTAACGCAAGCCCCCTTTTCAATTAAAAATATAAAATCACATTTTACATCTTTAAAATATTTCGGACCACCAGAAACTCTATTGAAAATATGTTTTCTATCACCGGAAAAGGCAGAGTGGTGCGTCTGGCCGGACTTGAACCGGCAAGACCTTGCGGTCGGCAGATTTTAAGTCTGCTGTGTTTACCAATTTCACCACAGACGCATACTCCAAGCTTGTTTTACTTCTTTTTATCCGTATGTCAATGTCTATGTTTGCCGAGGTATATTGTTTCCAGAATGATTTTAAATCTCGGCCTCACCATCAAAACATTCCTTACCCATCAGTGTGATTTTCTGTTTTAACATTTCCAGAGCCCGATCAATATCCCCCTCTATTTGCGACCTTAATACAAAGCTTGCGCCAAATTCTTTATGGCGAAAGAAAGGGTAGCTGCCAAGAGTAACGCTGGGGAAGGCCTGTTCCACTTCGGCTAAAATTTCTGCGAAATGGCTTTCGCCTTCATAAACATGAACCGCTTTGGACAACATTTGATGACCGCCCTCTATCCTTGTTTCTATATCAAGCAGCATGGCCTTCATAACCACAGGTATCCCTGCCAAAACAAAAACATTCTCCATTTGAAATCCGGGCGCTATACTGACCGGATTCTTAATCAGGCGCGCGCCTTCGGGGATCATGGTCATGCGTAATCTGGCATCCGAAATTTTACCTTTACCATTCCGGGCGTCATAATATTTCTGCAACAAGGCAAGAGCCTCTGCGCTTTGTACAAAGGGAACATCAAAAGCTTTTGCAATATTTTCCGCCGTAATATCGTCATGGGTCGAGCCAATGCCGCCCGTGGTAAAAACATAATCATACCGCCCCCGCAAATCATTGACCGTATCCACAATCATCTGGCCGGCATCCGGGATCACCCGAACCTCCCGCAGCTGAACCCCCATACGGTTCAGCCATAGCGACAAATGCGTCAAATTTTTATCTTTGGTTCGCCCGGACAGGATCTCGTCTCCGATAATAATCATGCTGGCGGTTACAGTTTTAATCATCTTGAATGTTTCTTGTTTGCTTCATTATTTGATTCATTATTTGATTCTGGGATATTTTTTAACTATACCCTGTGATATTTTTTAACTATACCCTGTCTTTATGAAATTTGAACATAAACTTATTCAGGGCCGCCTGATAAAGCGTTACAAGCGTTTTCTGGCGGATATCCGGCTGGAGAATGGCACGGTTGTTACGGCCCATTGCGCCAATTCCGGCTCCATGATGGGCCTGAAGGATGAAGGTAATATCGTCTGGTTATCGCCCGCAACCAACCCCAAAGCCAAACTGGATTATAAATGGGAATTGGTGGAAGTGAAAGGCAGCCTTGTTGGCATCAACACCGCCCATCCCAACAGGCTGGTTCAAGAAGCCATTATGGATGGCACCATAACGGAATTGGAAGGCTATACGAACCTGCGCCGTGAAATGAAATATGGTCAGAACAGCCGTATCGATATTTTCCTGTCTGACAGCACCCACGGCGATGCCGACTGTTACGTTGAAGTCAAAAGCGTTACCCTGTCGCGGCAAGCGGGCATAGCGGAATTTCCGGATTCTGTCACGGCAAGAGGAACAAAGCATTTGCAGGAACTCGCCCAAATGGTCGCGGACGGATATCGCAGCGTTATGGTCTATCTCGTGCAGCGAAATGATTGCACAGAGTTTCGGGTCGCTGCGGATATTGACCCCACCTACGCCGCAGCCCTCAATACGGCACTATATAACGGCGTTGAGGCGGTTTGTTACGGTTGTAATTTAACCAACAAAGAGATATTAGTAAAACAACGAATAGCTATTCGCCTATGAATGGACAAATAATGAGATATATCAAGGCAAGTGATCCAGAGGCCATCCGCAGCAACGCCATAAAAATTTACGCGCCCGGCGACTTTGATGGCATGAGAAAAGCCGGCAGGCTGGCCGCCGAAACGCTGGATATGATTACCGAACATGTCCAGCCCGGCATAACAACGGATGAGCTGGACCGTCTCTGCGCCGATTTTGTCGACGCGCGGGGTGCCATCAGCGCGCCGCTCAATTATCGCGGTTTTCCCAAATCCATCTGCACCTCCATCAACCATGTGGTCTGCCATGGCATTCCCGGGCCGAAAAAATTAAAAAACGGGGATATTGTCAATATTGACGTCACCGTTATTCTGGATGGCTGGTACGGGGACACCAGCCGAATGTTTTATGCCGGCTCGCCGACGATCAAGGCCAAACGGCTCGTCGATATTACCTATGAATGCCTCCTGAGGGGTATTGCCGCCGTAAAACCCGGCGCGACCATCGGCGATATCGGACATGCCATTCAAACATATGCCGAAAGTGAACGCTGCGGCGTGGTCGAGGTTTTTTGCGGTCATGGGCTGGGCCGGGTTTTTCACGATGCACCAAATATAATGCATTTTGGCAAGCCGGGCGAAGGCCCTGAATTGAGGGAGGGTATGTTCTTTACCATTGAACCCATGATTAATCTTGGCAAGCCGGATGTGAAAGTTTTAAGCGATGGATGGACCGCCGTCACCCGCGACAAATCCCTGTCCGCCCAGTTCGAGCATAGCATGGCCGTTACCAGCAGCGGTGTGGAAATATTCACCTCATCGCCCAAAGGCTATGACAATCCGCCATATATATGATTAAACAGGGGGTAATCAGCTGTCCGTAGACCCAAAAAACAAACCACATTATAACGGCCACCGGCAACGCCTGAAAGATCGTTTTCGCAAAGGCGGCGTTGATGCTGTTGCCGAATATGAATTATTGGAGCTTTTGTTATATTCAGCCATTCCCCGGCGGGATGTCAAACCGCTCGCCAAGGAACTCATTGACCATTTTGGAAGTTTCTCCGAAGTTATCAGCGCTCCGGCGAAAAGATTAAGTGAAATTTCCGGCATCGGAGATGCCGTTATTACCAATTTGAAACTGGTTGAGGCCGCCGCCCAAAAGCTGGCCTTGGGTAAAATCATGGATAAGCCTATCCTGTCCAACTGGCAGGCCCTTGTTGATTATTGCCAGATCCAGCTCGGCCATCAAAAGAATGAGCAATTCCGTGTCTTGTTTCTGGACCGGAAAAATCGTCTGATTGCCGATGAGAAACAGCAGGAAGGCACGATTGACCATACCCCGGTCTATCCAAGGGAAGTCATTAAGCGAGCGCTTGAGCTTCATGCCACCGCCATTATTCTGGTACATAACCACCCCAGCGGTGATCCCACACCCAGCCGGGATGATGTGGAAATGACCAAACGCATTGAAGATGCCGGAAATCAACTGGGCGTCATGCTTCATGATCATCTGATCATCTCAAAAAGCGGGCAGACCAGCTTAAAGACAATGGGGCTTATTTAAAAAACGGCGCCTCATATTTCACCTGTTCCAAAATGATACAATTCCCCTAAAACTGTAAGTAAATTTTACATATTGACTAAAAAAAAACCTATGGTTAATGGCAAATCAATAGGAGAACTGCGGCGTGACACTTATTTGGCATGGATGTTGCTTATCATAGTTACAACAGCAATAGTTTGGGATAAGTAGAATGCAAAATTTATCATCTGGCAAATTTGCCATTGGCATACTGACATTAATGACGTCCGGAATCGTGATAGGTTTCTTTAATCAAGATCCTATTGTCGTCAATGAATTTTTATATCGTATCGGTGTCTGGGAATATATGAATTAGGCCTGATGTAACAAAGTCTGATATTTTTCCCATACCCCCATCTATATACCCTGCATCTATTATCTTCTTTTATGTCCCATAAGGCGGGGAACCACTTGTCCCCCGCGTCAATTCCTGCTAAAGCCTGCCCATACAAACATTGTTAAACAGGTGATGCTTATGATTCCACGTTATTCCCGCGAAGTGATGACCGCCATTTGGGCGCCACAATCAAAATTCCAGATCTGGTTTGAAATAGAAGCCCACGCCTGTGATGCCTTGGCAGAGCTCGGCGTTATTCCCAAAGAAAGCGCAAAGATCATCTGGGAAAAAGGCAATTTCGATATTGATCGCATTGACGAGATTGAACGGGAAGTCAAGCATGATGTCATCGCGTTCCTCACGTCACTTGCGGAATATATTGGCCCGGAAGCCCGTTTTGTTCATCAGGGCATGACGTCTTCTGATGTATTGGATACATGTTTTAATGTCCAATTGGTCAAAGCCGCTGATATATTGATTGACGATCTTGAAAAACTTCTCGCGGTTCTAAAACGCCGGGCCTATGAACATAAACTGGATGTCTGCATTGGCCGCAGTCACGCCATTCATGCGGAACCTGTTACCTTTGGCCTTAAGATGGCTCAGGCCTATGCCGAAATGGACCGCAATCTGGAACGCATGAAAAATGCCCGCAAAGAAATCGCCACTTGCGCGATTTCAGGTGCCGTCGGGACTTTCGCCAATATTGACCCACGAGTTGAAGCCCATGTGGCCAAGGCCCTCGGCCTCGAAGTTGAACCGGCCTCCACCCAGGTCATTCCCCGTGACCGCCACGCCATGTTTTTTGCAACGCTCGGCGTCATCGCCAGCTCTGTTGAACGAATCGCCACAGAAATTCGTCACCTTCAGCGTACAGAAGTCCTCGAAGTCGAAGAATTCTTCTCCAAAGGCCAAAAAGGCTCCTCTGCCATGCCCCATAAACGCAATCCGATCCTGACCGAAAATCTGACCGGTTTGGCGCGTCTGGTCCGCGGCATGGCCCTGCCCGCTATGGAGAATGTCGCGCTCTGGCATGAACGTGACATCTCCCATAGCTCTGTGGAACGCATGATTGGCCCTGATGCCACGGTGACCCTCGATTTTGCCTTGACCCGCCTGACAGGCGTTATGGACAAGCTTGTGGTCTATCCGGAAAATATGCAGGCCAATATGGATAAGCTGGGCGGACTGCATAACTCGCAGCGGATCTTGCTTGCCCTTACCCAGGCGGGAATCAGCCGTGAGGACAGCTATCGCCTTGTACAGCGCAACGCCATGAAGGTATGGGAGGAAGGTGCGGACTTTGCCACCGAGCTGAAAGCCGACCCCGAAGTCTCCGCCAAACTGTCCGATGAAGAGATCGACGATAAATTCGACATGGCCTATCACACCAAACATGTGGACACCATATTTGCGCGTGTTTTCAAGGACTAGACAGCTTGGCACATATTCCTCAGGCCCTAATATCATTTTTTTCAATTTTTCTATTGGCAGGATAAAAAACTGATTGTATAAGGTGCCTCGTTGGGTCACTGGTTACCCTTCATAAGATGCGTGATCCCTGATAGCTCAGTTGGTAGAGCAGTAGACTGTTAATCTATTTGTCGCAGGTTCGAGTCCTGCTCGGGGAGCCATCTCTTTTCAAGCACTTACGCCCTATAGCATTGTAAACACTGAAGTTAATCTGTCAGGTCAAACTGCAGGCTGGCGCAAGGTTGACGTTCAAAAACGTCCACTTACCTTGAGAAAACCTACATAAAACCTACATAATTGCTGTTTTTAAAGGCCAATTTTTTTGCCTTATAAAAACGCGGGAGTGTGGTTTTGCATCTCAGACTGTCAGATAATTCCATTAAAAATATGGAAGCCTCTATTCTTTTAAAGAAAAAAGAGCGGCATCAATGTGAAGTGCGCGATTCCCGTATTGGCGGCTTCTTCATCATCATCGGAAAAAGAACCAAAAGCTTTGCCATTCAGGCAGACCTGCGGAAAAATGGCCAGCGTATCAGAATAATCCGCCGGACCAT
>JALSHF010000210.1 GCA_026982375.1 Emcibacter sp.
TTTCACCTGCCCACTGGTGCGGCTGAAACGCGGTGCCGGGGCAGGCTGATTAACCCCCTCCACATCAATAAAACTGTTGCGGGCGATATTGTGAGGATGATCTTTTGCCTGCCAAAAGGGCAATACGGGCGCAAAGCAGGCATCTGTCCCCTCCAGGAGATCACACCATTCCTGCTGACGGCGTTCCATGAATAAAGCCGCCATTATTTTTTTGCGCGCCGGCCATTCACGTGTATTCATGTGGCTTTCCAACCAATGGGTTGGCAGGCCCGCCTTGTCAATCAACTGGCTCATGAAGGGCAGCTCAATCGCCCCAATGGAAATATATAAACCATCGCGGCATTGATAACAGTCATAGAAGGGCGCGCCGCCGTCAAGAAGATTTGCCTGACGAGCCGTCTGCCACATACCGCTCTCCTTCAGGGAATGAAACAGGGTCATCAGCAAGGACGAACCCTCAACCATTGACGCATCAACCACTTGACCTATGCCGCTTTTCTGCGCTTCCAGAAGGGCGCACAGCAGACCGAAAGCCAACATCATGGCCCCGCCGCCGTAATCTCCCACCAGATTTAGCGGTACCATGGGCGGCTGATCTTTGTGGCCCATGGCATGAAGAGCGCCGGACAGGGCAATATAATTCAGATCATGCCCCGCCGCCTGGGCCAATGGGCCATGTTGGCCCCAACCGGTTATCCGGCCGTAAACCAATTTGGGGTTATGGGCTGCACAGTCATCAGGCCCGATGCCCATTCTCTCCATTACCCCCGGCCGAAAACCCTCGATCAGGCCATCGGCCGTGCGACATAATTTGAAGAAGACGTCCCGTCCCTCGGCCGACTTTAAATCAAGGATGATTGATTTTTTGCCGCGCCGGTTTAAATCCACAGCAAGATGCGGGGCCGCACCACGCTCAAGCCGATCAACGGCAATCACTTCTGCCCCCATATCGGCCAACATCATACCGGCAAAGGGGCCGGGCCCCAGCCCAACCAGCTCAATTATTTTTATTCCGTCAAGGGCACCCATCTAAAACCTCATTCATTCATACTCTTTCAAAATTGCCCGGGATATAATCTCCTGCATGATTTCAGAAGTTCCCGCAAAAATACGGTGAACCCGGCAATCGGTGTAAAGCTGGCTTATGGGGTATTCTGCCATATAACCCGCGCCGCCGTGCAATTGGACAGCTTCGTCTGTGACCCGGCCTACCAGTTCACTGGTCATCAGTTTGCCCTCAGCCGCCATTACGGAATCCAGCTGACCATCATTATGCAGTTCAACCATGCGGTCAACGAACACCTGCGCCACATCCAGCTCCGTCTTGAGCCGCGCCAGAATGAAGCGACTGTTCTGAAAGTCTGCAATCCGCTTGCCAAAGGCCTTGCGCCCGGTCACATAATCACAGGTCAGCCTGAATGCCTGCTGGGCCATGGCCAGGCTGGCCACCGAAGAAATCAACCGTTCCTCTGCGAGGCCTTTCATCATATGATAAAAACCCCGTGCCGGATCGCCAAGGAGATTTTCTTTTGGCACCCTGACATTATCAAAATATAATTCCGCGGTATCCTGGCTGTGCATTCCCATCTTGCGTAATTTATTTCCCCGGCTGAAGCCCGGCATATGGCCCTCGATGATAAACAGGCCGATGGCGCGTTGTACTGTGGGATCGGTTTTGGCCGCGACGATAAAAACATCGCCCAATATACCATTTGAAATATAGGTTTTCTGGCCATTAAGCAGCCAATGATCCCCCTTATCCTCGGCCCGCGCCTTTATTCCTGCAAGATCAGACCCGGCCCCCGGTTCGGTCATGGCGATACCGAGTATGGTCTCGCCGCGAATGGCCGGCGGCAAAAAGCGTTGCTTTTGCTGCTCGGTGCCAAAATGGTCAAAATAAGGGGCCACCAAACGGCTATGGAGCGTTAAAAGCAAGCCACTTTCCATGATCCGGTTCTGTTCCTCGATCAAAATCTGCTCAAAACGGAAATCCCTGATCCCGAGGCCGCCATATTTTTCATCGGCCCACATGAGCAGAAAGCCCTGTTCACCGGCTTTGCGGTAGGCATTTCGATCAACAATGCCATTTTCCAGCCATGTCTCCCGATGGGGGGCAATGTCCCGTTCAAAGAATTTTCGCACCGCGTCGCGGAACAGGGTCAATTCTTCATTCTGGGGCTTGCGTAGCGGGCTTGTGGTATAATCCATTTAAAACACTTCCTTAAAAAATTACATTTGGCTTAAAAAATATTCCCTTGAAAGATTCTGTGATATTTTCGTAACAGGCTAAGAAAAGCTGTAATAAACAGACAGCCGAAGAATGATAAACAAGCCTTAAACCACTCCAAATACACCAGCTTTACCGATCTGACCCTGACATGTGATGCGATTATCATGGGCCATGTGGATCAGGTGGGACAGGACGGAGCTGGCGGCGGCGGGGTGGAGGTAGGTGGGGATATCGCAATAGATGACTTCGACCATAGCGGGAATGGTGACAGCGCCCCCCGCGATGGCCGCAAGGATTTGTTGCTCCCGATTATGGCGATGGGCAATCAAGCCCCGGACAAAGGGTTTGGGGTCTTTGACAGGCGCGCCGTGGGTCGGGTAATAGATCTGGTCATCCCGGGTGAGCAATTTTTCAAGGCTGGCAATATAATCCTTCATATCACCGTCCGGCTGGGAGACGACAGAGGTTGACCAGCCCATCACATGATCGCCGGTAAAAAGCGCCTTTTCTTCCTGTAAGGCAAAACATAAATGATTGGACAGATGGCCGGGGGTATGGATGGCTTCCAATGTCCAGCCATCACCCTTGATCACATCACCGTCTTTCAAAATATGGTCGGGCTTGAAATGGCGGTCGCGGCCCTCTTCGGTGTGATTATCCATATCCGCCTGCTGGCCTGTACCTCTGGCTGTATCAAAGGCATAAACCTCTGCCCCTGTGATCCGTTTCAATGGCTCTGCTGCCGGGGAATGATCCACATGGTTATGGTGACAAATATATGGCTAAGCGTGGCATGTTCCAGAAATTCTTCAAGCGCATGAAGATGCGAGGACAGGGCCGGGCCGGGATCAATGATGGCGACGGTTGGTTTGGTTTTAATTGGCCCCACAATATAGGTTCCGGTGCCATAAAAGGTGAAGGGGGAGGGATTATGGGCGACGAGTCGGCGGATTAGGGGGCTGACCTCTGTTATCTTGCCATATTGCGGAGAAAATTCTTTATTGAATTTGAGCATATTATTTAAATCTGTTTCACTTTTCGAGCTATATATCGTGATAATATTCGTTTTATTTTAGTTTAGAGCAATATATTCCAATCTGTCGTAAAATATCACCCAATAGATAGTAACAGTATTTTATGAGGTATGCCATGTCATCCGACAACAAGAAAAATGCAGGGAGCTCAAGTAGTGAGCGTGTAGCGAGCGATAGCTCCCCCTACCAACCAATAAAGAAAGGTTTCGCCACCCGTGCCATTCATGCGGGCCGGGATAAAAGTGATCCTCATGGGGCGTTAACCTCGCCGATTTATATGACATCAACCTTTCAGTTTGACACAGCAGAACAGGGCGGCGCGCGTTTTGCGGGCGAAGAGGGCGGATATATCTATAGCCGCCTTGGCAATCCAACCCTGAATGAGCTGGAGCTGAAACTGGCGGATTTAGAGGGCGCGGAAGCCTGCCTCACCGTGGCATCCGGCATGGGGGCGATCACAAGCGTTTTTTGGACATTTGTTGCGCCCGGTGATGAAATTCTGGTGGATGAAACCCTGTATGGCTGCACCTTTGCTTATTTTCGTCACGGGCTGGAGAAATTCGGTGTTACGGTTCGCCATGTGGATATGCGCAATCCGGAAAATCTTGCGCGCGAGATTTCAGCTAAAACCCGTATTGTCTATTTTGAAACGCCGGCCAACCCCAATATGCGTATCGTGGATATTCGGGCCATGTCAAAAATCGCGCATGATGCGGGGGCCAAGCTGGTGGTGGATAGTACCTATATGACGCCTTATCTGCAAAATCCCATTGCGCTCGGCGCGGATATTGTGATCCATAGCGCCACCAAATATCTGGGCGGGCACGGCGATTTGATGGCAGGGGTTATCCTGTCCAGCGCCGAAGATATGGAACAGATCCGTTATGTGGGCCTTAAGGATATGACCGGCGCCGTGCTGTCGCCCATGAATGCCTTTTTGATCTCGCGGGGGCTTAAAACATTGGAACTTCGTATGGAGCGTCACTGTGATAATGCGGAAAAAGTCGCTGATTTACTGGAGGCGAGCGATAAAGTAACAAAGGTTTATTTTCCGGGGCTGGCCTCATTCGACCAACATGAGTTGGCCAAATCGCAAATGTCACGTTTTGGCGGCATGGTGGCCTTTGAGCTGACCGGTGGCCATGACGCGGGCCTGAAATTTCTTAATTCTTTAAAGCTGTGCAAGATCGCGGTTAGTCTGGGGGACGCGGAAACGCTGGTTGAGCATCCCGCCTCCATGACCCATTCCCCCTACACACCGGAAGAGCGGGAGAAATACGGCATCACCGAAGGTCTGGTGCGTATTTCCGCCGGTCTGGAAAATGCGAAAGATATTCTGGCTGATGTCAAGCAGGCCTTGGCGCAGGTTTAACGTCCCGCATCACATAAAAAAGGCAGACGTTATGTCTGCCTTTTGGCGTGTTATATCACGGTCACCTATTCATTGGCGGCGGATTGCATGGCCTTTTGGAGTTTTTCGAAGGCGCGGACCTCGATCTGGCGAACGCGCTCGCGGCTGATGTTATAAATCTTGCTCAAATCCTCCAGCGTGGAAGGATTGTCTTTCAGGCGGCGTTCGGTCAGGATATGCTGCTCGCGCTCGTTCAGTTCCTGCATGGCATTGGCCATAAGGGCGCGGCGGTTGGTCAGTTCCTCATCATTGGCATAGGCGGTTTCCTGATCAATGGCGTCTTTGTCTTCGAGCCAGTCCATCCATTCGCCTTCGGAATCGGCGCGCATGGGGGCGTTAAGGGAATGGTCGGCACCGGCCATGCGGCGGTTCATAT
This sequence comes from Emcibacter sp., assembly GCA_026982375.1. Taxonomy (GTDB): domain Bacteria; phylum Pseudomonadota; class Alphaproteobacteria; order Sphingomonadales; family Emcibacteraceae; genus Paremcibacter. Next base: position 5,052 of record JALSHF010000210.1, read on the forward strand.
TGACCACTTCTTTTTCACTGACATTCAGGCGGGTGGCAATTTCCGTCACCTGATCGGGGTGAAGGTCACCTTCGTCGATGGCCTGTATCTGTCCTTTGATGCGGCGCAAGTTAAAGAATAGTTTTTTCTGGGCCGCCGTAGTGCCAATTTTAACCAGAGACCATGACCGCAGAATATATTCCTGTATGGAGGCCTTGATCCACCACATGGCATAGGTGGCCAAGCGAAAACCACGGTCAGGATCAAATCGTTTCACCGCCTGCATCATGCCGACATTGCCTTCGGAAATCAGCTCGCCAATGGGCAGGCCGTAGCCCCGATACCCCATGGCAATTTTGGCCACAAGGCGCAAGTGGGATGTGACAAGCTTATGGGCCGCCTCGCTGTCTTCATGCTCGGTCCAGGCCTTGGCCAACATGAATTCTTCTTCAGGCTTGAGCATGGGGAATTTGCGAATTTCCTGAAGGTACCGCGTCAGGCTGCCTTCGGGGGTAATGGCGGGGGCTAACTGTCTGGTCATAATTTTCTCCACCTTTCGGCTAAATTACATAAATACATAGTATAGCATAATTTCAGTTCTTTTTCACCTTATGATCCTAGTTATTCTCTAGGGCAGAAATAAGGCGTTTCATATCATTTGGTAACTCTGCCTCAAATTTCAAGTTCTCGCCTGTGGTTGGGTGAATAAATCCGATCACAAAGGCGTGAAGAGCCTGACGGTTAAAGCCATTTATGGCTTCTTGGGCGTGGTCGGAGAAATTTTTTGACTGTATGGGGCCGGATTTGCCGTAATAAGGATCCCCAACGAGGGGGTGGCGAATATGGGACATATGCACGCGAACCTGATGGGTGCGCCCGGTCTCAAGCCGGCATTCCACCAAACTCAGGCTTGGGGCCAGTCGTTTCAGGGCGCTGCCCTTGTCAAAAACCTTGCGTTTAGGCTCTAACCTGCGCACCACCTGATAGTGGGTTATGGCATCCCGGCCCCGTTTGCTTTCATAGGGCACCACCGCCATTTTCAGACGATTTCGGGAATCGCGGCCAATTTTTTCATGGATGGTGTCCGCCGCAGGATTTGGTACGCCCCAGACAACGGCAAGATAGGCGCGCTCAAGGCTGTGTTTGGCGAATTGTTTGGCAAGCTTGTGATGGGCGTGGTCGGTTTTGGCCGCCACCATCAGTCCGCTGGTTGCTTTATCTATGCGGTGAACAATGCCGGGGCGTTTCACACCGTTAATGCCGGACAGGCTATCGCCGCAATGATGGATCAGGGCATTGACAAGGGTGCCGTCCGGATTGCCGGGGGCGGGATGCACGACCATGCCCGCCGGTTTATTGATCACAATCAGCTGATCATCCTCATAGACCACATCAAGCGGAATATCCTGCCCCACAGGGATGGCTTCTTTAACAACGGGAATCTTTAGAAAAATTTTATCTGCGCATTTGACCCGATAAGACGGGTCGTCTATTGTCGCGTCATTATGAGAAGAAGCGGGAATGATTTTGACCTGCCCGGCGATGATTAACTGCTTTAACCGCGTGCGGCTTAAATCAGGAATTGACTGGGCCAGGGATTGAGTCTGAGAAAGTGACTTCGCCAAAGACTGGGCAAGAAACTTATCAAGGCGCAGGCCATGATCTTCTTCTTCAACCGTTAATTCAGTGCGTATATTATCTATATTGGAATTTTGTAAAATCATGACAGAAGAATTGCCAAATAACCACGGGTTTCTCAAGTTTATTGTGATCTTTATGGGAATATTAATTATCATCGGCCTTATCGTGGTGGTCTGGAAGGTCATAGATTTGGCCAAACAAAAGGCCGCGCGAGAGAAAAAAGAAGTCCTGCAACAGGAGCGAACCCTAGAGCCAGACACGGGTACAACAATAGCTAAGCAGGCTTTCGGAAAATCTTTTTCACATGATCTGTCGCTTGCGCCCAAGGAAAAAATCCTGGAGATGACGGCGGCGGCAAATGGTCTGTGGATCCGGATAGGACAGGGCGATCGCACCCGCCGAATCATCTTAAAGGATTTTTCAGGCAAAACCCTTGGGGTGATCAACATAAAGCGGGATAATGAAGCAGCTGTTTCTGCCAACTGATTTGGCGCAAAAAATCCGCCAGTTTTGTGAGGATAGTTACCCACGGGAAGCCTGCGGAATTTTAATCGGGCAGGGGGGGCAGGTGACGAAAGTCATCCCATCCCCGAACCTGTCAGCAACGCCTGAAAAGGCCTTTGAGATTGATCCCGCCCTGATCATTCATCATCAAAAAGAATGCCGGAAAGGGCCGTTAAAAATCATCGGCCATTATCACAGCCACCCAAACGGACAGGCCGCGCCCTCAATTCATGATCATGCCCAAAATTATGATGCGTCCCTGATTTGGGTGATTGTCAGCGTTACAAAAATGGGCGCGCAGAGCATGAACGCCTTTGCCACCGATGTTTCCCACGATAGACTGGTGCCTATCCGTTCGATTTTTTAATGTGAATTACAATATATCACAGGGAATAGAGAGAATATGTAATCACAGAGGCGTCGTTGGAATAAGATAATTTTTTATGAGGGTTAATATCTTTTTTTTCGTATGAGTTGTGAGGACAGTTGTCATTCTGGCATCTGATTTTTTCACTTGTAAGGAGGCGTAAATGGTTTTTTTAGGCGATATAGCGTTCATTTTGGAAGTGGCTCTGCTGGCGGCGGGGCTTGTTTTGTTTCACCGGGCAGGAAAAGAAGGCAGCAGGCTGTTAAAAGTGACGGCCTGGATCATGATCGTAACGGCTGTGCTGGCGGTGATCTGTACCAGTTACTACTGGATATATTATTATCAGGCCGGCGCATTCGAAATGTACCATGTAATGCCGGGCGGCTGACCCGATACGGCCTGATCAACCGGAGGGATTTTTTTGTGAATCAAATGAGTCAGCTAGGCGTTAAGATTTGAAATCACCCGGTTATAGAATTGAAGGTCGTGCAAGATCACAGGCGGTGATTTATGCAGAATCACGTGGAACGATATTCTGATCGAAAATAACGCATTGGGTGAGGGAGGTGTCCATATCTTCTATGGCTTCAATGATCTTGCCGTCTTTTACGTCAAAAACAAAGCCGTCGGTATCACGCTTCTCGTTATATTTCCTGCCGCTTGCGCCGACCCCCGAGATAATACCAAGGGCGGCGAACCTCGTCCCGGAACCAATTGTCTCTGTAATTTCTACCGACGCTTCACTGAACCGCTCCATCAAGGTATCCGCCAGAACATGCTGCACCTGCGATCGGCCATGGTAATTTCCCGACAGGGGGGTGAAACCATTTATTGTGACCAAAACATCCGGCGCCAATAACGCATAGGGATTAACATTTCCGCCATTGGCGGCATCGTTAACATTGGCAACAAACTGCCTGACGATATCCTGAGGATTAGGCACGGCTATTCTCCTTATTTATTCTCGGGTAAAACTAATTGCTACGTTAAAGCTGAGTACTCAGGGACAAGCCCCATTCCCGGGGGCGGGCAAACCAGCCATAGGTGACGCCCTGTCCACCGCTTACATCCGACGCATTAAGGAGGTAGCGTTTGTCTGTCAGGTTTTTACCAAACAAGGCCAGCTCCCATTTGTCATCTGAAGTACGATAGGAAATACGCGCGTTGAACAGGCTGTAGCCATCCTGCGCCGCAGATTCAAAATTCTGAACATCGCTATAGGTTTTGCCCTTGTAGCTCCAGTCTCCCTGAAAGGTCAGGAAACCGTGATCATCAAGCGGGACACTATATTGAATGCCTACACTGGCCGTCCATTCAGGTGTCTTGGGAAGTTTGCTGTTCAAGCTTATGCCGGTAGCTGTTCCGAT
>JALSHF010000211.1 GCA_026982375.1 Emcibacter sp.
GTCGGTCTGCTCATCAAGCTTTGTGCGCTGCTTGAACAGGCTGACGGATAACTCCTGATCATTCATATTTTCGCTATGTTCAAGCGGCATATAGATGAATGATTTATGAATATCTGTCATATCAAGATCAAGCTTGTTCGCCAGAGCTTTGAAACATAGGGATAATGCCAAAGGATCCGTTTCAAAGGCTTTTGCCTGCCCTCTGAACATATTACGGGGCATCTGATCAAACAGAATGATGGCGGCCAATATCTCATGGCCGCTTAAGTCCGGTTCAATCAGGTCTTTGCCCTTGAAATACTCATAGACAGGGGAAAATGCCTCGGTAATCTCCTGATCAATTTGATCGGACTGGGCGAACCAGTCTTCCGGTTTTAAATGATCAAACCAATATTCTGTCACTTGGGTGAGGTATTTTTTCTCGTCTTTTGTCAGCATGGTACAATCCGAAGTTTCGACTGCTTTATAGCGGGTTATCGGGTTGGCACGGGGACGTCACCGCGATAATCATAAAATCCGCGTCCAGCCTTTTGTCCAATCCATCCGGCTTCGACATATTTGACCAGAAGCGGGCAGGGGCGGTATTTGGTATCCGCCAGCCCTTCATATAAGACCTGCATGATCGACAGGCAGGTATCAAGCCCGATGAAATCGGCAAGTTGCAGCGGCCCCATGGGATGATTGGCCCCAAGCCGCATGGCCTTGTCGATGGCTTCGACGGAGCCGACGCCTTCATACAGGGTATAAATGGCTTCGTTGATCATCGGCAGAAGAAGGCGATTGACGATAAAGGCCGGGAAATCTTCTGAACTGGCAGAGGTTTTACCGATTTTTTCGATGAAGGCTTCTGCCGTATGATAAGTTTCTTCGCTGGTGGCGATTCCCCGGATTAATTCAACAAGTTTCATGACCGGAACAGGGTTCATAAAATGCAGGCCGATAAATTTTTCGGGTCTGTCCGTGGTTGATGCCAGACGGGTTATGGAAATGGACGATGTATTGGTTGCCAGAATGGCTTCGGGTTTCAATATTGGGCAGAGGTCCTGAAAAATGGCAATTTTGACTTGCTCATTTTCCGTGGCGGCTTCAATGACAAGGTCCATCTCGGCAAAACCCTCAAGTCCCGTCGTCGTTCTGACCCGGGCGAGGGCCGCGACGGCTTCTTCATCGGTAATCAAGCCTTTGGCGGTTTGGCGCTGAAGATTGATTTCAACTTTCTTCAGAGCTTTTTTCAAAGCCTCTTCACTTATATCGCTCAGAAGGACGTCATATCCCGAAACCGCAAAAACATGAGCGATGCCGTTGCCCATCTGTCCTGCGCCAATAATCCCGACATGTTGTACCATTATGGGTGTCTTTCTATACTTAAACTGGACTTATACTGGTGTTGAGGGCCAATTCAATATTGGAATCAGCCCTCCCACTATTTTAGATTATCAGGATAACTCTTTTTCGAGCTCAGGCAAAGCCTGAAATAGATCCGCTACCAAACCATAATCAGCGACCTGAAAAATAGGCGCTTCCTCATCCTTATTAATGGCAACGATGACCTTGCTGTCTTTCATGCCCGCCAGATGCTGGATGGCGCCGGAAATACCAACCGCGATATACAGATCAGGGGCAACGATTTTTCCGGTTTGACCAACTTGATAGTCGTTGGGGACAAAGCCCGCATCAACGGCCGCGCGCGAGGCGCCAATGGCCGCGCCAAGTTTATCGGCAACAGCCTCAATAAGGGCAAAATTTTCGCCGCTGCCCATACCGCGCCCGCCGGAAATAATGACTTTGGCGCTGGTAAGCTCGGGGCGTTCAGATTTGGACAGTTCGGCACTAACGAAACTGGAAAGCCCGGGATTAGGCTCCGCTGTCACATTTTCGATGGCGGCAGAACCGCCCTCTGCCGCTGCCGCTGGAAATGCCGTCGTTCGGACGGTGATCAGCTTTTTGGCATCGCTTGATTGTACGGTGGCAATGGCATTGCCGGCATAGATTGGGCGCTTGAAGGTGTCGGCGCTTTCGACGCTGACAATATCTGAAATCTGCGCCATATCCAGCAGGGCCGCCACGCGGGGCATAAAGTTTTTGCCCGTTGTTGTCGCCGCAACCAGAATGGCCTCATACCCCTCTGAAAGTTTGACAACCAGAGGCGCGATAACCTCGGCCAGCGGATGCGCATAATCGGCACTGTCGGCGACCAGAACTTTTGAGACGCCGGCAATTTTTGCGGCGGCATCGGCGGCGGCAGAACAATCTGATCCGGCGATAAGAATATCCACATCACCCAGTTTGGCGGCGGCGGTTACTGCATTCAAGGTGCTGTCTTTAAGGCTGCTATTATCGTGATCGGCTATTACCAATGATGTCATGATCAGATTACTCCTGCTTCGTCACGCAATTTGGTGACCAGTTCGGCTACGCTTTCAACGATGATACCAGCTTCGCGCTTGGCGGGCTCTTCCACTTTTAAGGTGGTCAGGCGGCGCGTGGTGTCAACGTCATAATCAGAAGGCGCTTTTGTATCAAGCGGCTTGCGCTTGGCTTTCATGATATTGGGCAAGGAGGCATAACGGGGCTCGTTAAGGCGCAAATCAGCGGTGACAACCGCCGGAAGGGTCAGCTTGACCGTCTCAAGGCCGCCGTCGACTTCGCGGGTCACATTGACCGCGCCCTCGCCAAACTTTACTTCCGAGGCAAAGGTTCCCTGCGGCCATTCAAGAAGCGCCGCCAGCATTTGGCCCGTTTGATTGCAATCATCATCAATGGCCTGCTTGCCGAGGATCACCAGCTCCGGTGTTTCTTCAGCAACGATGGCTTTAAGAATTTTTGCAACGGCAAGCGGTTCAACAAGGTCATCCGTTTTCACCAGAATAGCCCGGTCTGCACCCATGGCGAGTGCCGTACGAAGCGTTTCCTGCGCCTGCGCCGGGCCGATGGAAACCACAATAACTTCCTCTGCATTGCCGGCTTCTTTTATTCTTAAAGCCTCTTCAACGGCGATTTCATCAAAAGGATTCATGGACATCTTGACATTGGCAAGCTCCACACCTGTATTGTCTGCTTTGACGCGGACTTTTACATTATAATCAATTACCCGTTTAACCGGGACCAGAATTTTCATTGGGGTCGTTCTCCCATCGGTTAGCAATGATATTTCTTTACTATAAGAAATATGGTGATTTTATAGGGCCTAAGTCTTGTTGCGGCGCAATATAATGACAGTTACCTTATGCAATGGCCACTGTCAATTGATTCAAAGACGCATGATACATAAGCCTGAGAAAAAATAAACGCCTGTTTGGCATTTTATGTTTAAAAAAACAGTGATTCGATAGAATTTTACCTATTTCTGTTCTTCAATCCATTCATTGATGATCTCCTCCAATATGGCGATGGGCAGGGCGCCGTTGCCAAGAATGGTGTCATGGAAATCGCGAATATCAAATTTTTCGCCCAGATCACTTTCGGCCTTATGTCTCAGGGCTGTAATGCGCAATTCGCCAATTTTATAGGCCAATGCCTGCCCCGGCCACGTGATATAGCGGTCAATCTCCGTCTTGATATTATGAACGCTGAGCGAGGTATTATCGACCATGAAATCAATGGCTTTCTGGCGTGACCAGCCTTTGGCATGCATGCCCGTATCCACCACAAGCCGGCAAGCGCGCCACATTTCATAGGTCAGGCGGCCAAAATCACTGTAGGGATCCTGATAAAAACCAACCTCTAACCCAAGCCGCTCTGAATAGAGCGCCCAGCCTTCGACAAAGGCGGTGAAGCTGGAAAATTTTCGGAATATGGGGATGTCCAGCTCTTTCTGAATGGCGATTTGCAGGTGGTGTCCCGGAACGGCTTCGTGATAGCTCAGGGCTTCCTGAACATAAAGCGGGCGGCTTTTCAGCAGGGATGTATTGACGAAATAATTGCCCGCTGTCCTGCCATCGCCGCTGGACGGCATGTAATAGGCAATGGTGGTTTTTTCGGCAATATCCGCCGGAATTTCTTTAATGCCATAAGGGTTGCGCGGCAGGAAGCCAAATAATTTTGGCAATTGACCATCCATCATTTTTGAAATCAGAGCGGCCTTTTCCAGAAGATCCTGCTTGTCATCGGTGTAAAAACGCGGGTCGGTACGCAGAAAGCGGATGAATTCTTTAAAGCTGCCGTCAAATTTGACTTTTTCAATGATTTTGGCCATTTCAGCCCGCAACCTTTTAACTTCACTCAGGCCGAGTTTATGGATTTCATTGACAGTCATTTCGGTGGTGGTGAAATGACGGATCAAATGGTTATAGTAATTTTCACCGCCTTCAAGGCTTGTTATGCCAACGGTCTCGCGGCAGTTCGGGCTATATTCTTCCTGATAGAATTTATAAAATTCTTTGTAGGCCGGAATGATTTTTTCCGTGATTAAAGAGATGCCGCGACGGGTAAATTCCTGTCTTTTTTCTTTAGAAACTTTCTCAGGGAATTTTGTGAAGGGCGCATAAAAGGCACTTGTTGTTACGTCATCGGTAATATGGCTTGAAATAGACGTCTCATAACCTGCCATAGAGAGGCAATATTGCGTATAACCCTGCTTTACCGCCTCTGCGAGAATAGAGATTTTTTCGGCATTATAGCGGGGATAATCGGCCAATTGCCCCAAATAATTTTCATAATCAGCATTTTCCAGAAAGGACATATTTCCGGGGCCTTGGGCGAAGGACATATGCCAGCCAGCGCGATTGGTGATGGCAAATAAATGGCCGTTATATTGATAGCTTTCCTGTTCCATCACGCGCTGACGCTTGAATATTTTATAATTCAGAAGGGCGTCTTTATCTAATTGCTGAACCTCAATTTTCTCAAGATCTGCGAGTGTTTTGGTGTTATAGGCTTTGCGCCTTGCATGGGCCTCTGGGCTATTATCGGCAAGTTTGCCGTCAAAAGCGCGCATGCCAAGGCGCGAGGCAAAAGCGGGGTTTTCCTGTAACGTATTTTGCCAGTGATCATCAAGAATTTTCTGAAAATTTTCTGCTGTAACATTGGCATAGGCGGCGCCGGATAAGATAAGGGTCAGGGCGGCAGCCAATATGATTTTTTTCATGATGATATCCCATTTGATTATTTTTTAACAGATTAGCTTTTTCAAGGAAGGGCAACAAGTTTTTAAATTGAAAATGCCTGAACAAAAAAACTTTACTCATGAGTAACATGAGGGCATACTGCGGCGCACAAGATATTTTTTGAGATGATGGATATTTCTATGATGGACGGAAAACGTAAAAGCATCACGGATTGGCAGCAGCTGGTTATAAAGGAGCTTCGCGGCAAAAGCCTTGATGACCTGACGTGGAAAACGCCGGAAGGCATTGATGTCAAACCGCTTTATACCGCAGAAGATACGGCAGGGATTCCGCATATTGATAATCTGCCGGGCTTTTTCCCCTTTACGCGCGGCGTACGCGGCAGCATGTATGCCGGACGGCCCTGGACAATTCGCCAATATGCCGGTTTTTCCACAGCCGAAGACTCCAACGCCTTTTACCGGCGCAATCTGGCGGCGGGACAAAAAGGCTTGAGCGTGGCCTTCGATCTTGCCACCCATAGGGGCTATGACAGTGATCATCCGCGCGTTGTGGGTGATGTGGGCAAGGCGGGCGTGGCGATAGACAGTATTGAGGATATGAAAATTCTGTTTGATCAAATCCCGCTTGACCAAATGTCCGTTTCCATGACCATGAACGGGGCGGTAATCCCGTGCCTTGCTTTTTATATTGTGGCGGCAGAAGAGCAGGGCGTGAGCCGCGCCGCGCTGTCCGGCACCATACAGAATGATATTTTAAAAGAATTCATGGTGCGCAATACCTATATTTACCCGCCAAAGCCAAGCATGCGCATCATCGGCGACATCATCGAATATACCGCCACTGAAATGCCAAAATTCAACAGCATCTCCATCTCTGGCTATCATATGCAGGAGGCGGGGGCTACTCAGTTGCAGGAATTGGCCTTTACCTTGGCAGACGGTATGGAATATGTACGAACGGCCTTGAAAAAGGGCATGGATATTGATGCTTTTGCCCCGCGCCTGAGTTTCTTTTTTGCCACAGGCATGAATTTCTTCATGGAGGTGGCCAAATTACGGGCCGCCAGAACCATCTGGGCGCAGATCATGGAAAATTTCGGCGCGAAAAACCCAAAAAGCATGATGCTGCGGACCCATTGCCAGACGTCCGGCGTGTCATTGACGGAAAAAGACCCCTATAATAATGTGATCCGCACCACTGTTGAAGCCATGGCGTCAATGCTCGGCGGTACCCAGTCGCTTCATACCAATGCGCTGGATGAAGCCATCGCCCTGCCGACGGATTTTTCGGCGCGGATTGCCCGCAATACCCAAATCGTGCTGCAGGAAGAAACCGGCATGTGCAATGTGGTCGATCCGCTGGGCGGGTCATATTATGTGGAGCATCTGACCAATGAACTGGTGCAGGAAGCCTGGAAAATAATCACTGAAATCGAAGATATGGGCGGCATGACAAAGGCCGTTGAAACCGGCATGCCCAAATTAAAAATCGAAGAAGCCGCCGCCAAAAAACAGGCCCGCATTGATCGCGGCGAAGAAGTGGTGGTCGGGGTTAATAAATATTGCCTTGAAAAAGAAGATGCCATCGAGATTCTAGACGTGGATAATGACGCGGTTCGCACGTCTCAAATTGCCCGCCTGACTAAAATGAAGGCAGATCGGGATGATGAAAAATGCGCCGCGGCCCTGAAAGCCTTGACAGAGGCGGCAAAGGGCAGTGATAATCTTCTGGAAAAAGCCGTTGATGCAGCGCGGGCGCGGGCCTCTCTTGGCGAAATCTCGGATGCGATGGAGATTGTCTTTAACCGCCACCGGGCCGAGGTGAAATCCATCTCAGGCGTATATGGCTCTGCCTTTAAGGATGATGAGGGATTTAATAAAATTCAAAAAGAAATCGAAAAATTTGCCAAGGACCAAGGCCGCCGCCCAAGAATACTGGTGGTTAAAATGGGTCAGGACGGCCACGACCGCGGGGCCAAGGTCATCGCCACGGCCTTTGCCGATATTGGCTTTGATGTGGATGTGGGGCCGCTGTTCCAAACGCCGGCCGAGGCCGCGCGGGAAGCCATTGAAAACGACGTTCATATCATTGGCGTGTCGTCTCTGGCCGCTGGTCATAAAACCCTGATCCCCCAATTGATCGCGGAGCTGAAAAAAGAAGGTGCCAGCGAGATTATGGTCATCTGCGGCGGGGTTATTCCTGCTCAGGATTATGACTTCCTCTATGAGGCCGGCGTCGCCGCCATCTTCGGCCCCGGCACCAACATCCCCGCCGCCGCCGCCAAAGTACTCAAGGTTTTAGGGGAGCGGGGGTAGCTGCTGCTTTTTGCGTTGTTTGTGGTTTCATTCCGAAGTTGTTAGACCTTACGGCCCTTGTTCGTCATTCCTGCGAAGGCAGGAATCTGTTTTTTCTAAAAAGGACTGGACTCCTGCCTGCGCAGGAGTGACAATTTTTTTTTGCGGTATAGGCAGGAGTGACGGGTTATTTTGTGGTGTGGAGTAAATATTATCCTCGCAGTTTGTTGAGTATAATATCGTTTACGGGTAGGATAAATTAATTGATTTTACGCCCAATATAACAGTCATTCCTGCGAAGGCAGGAATCCAGCAGGGGGTCAGTATGAAAAATGGGGGGTATGTTTATATTTTGGCGAACCGGCGGAACGGCACGCTTTATATTGGGGTGACGTCTGATTTGGTGCGGCGGGTATATGACCATAAACATGGCTCTGTCGAAGGTTTCTCAAAAAAATATAAAACCCATAATCTGGTATATTATGAGGTTCATGAACGGATAGAGGAGGCCATCTTGCGCGAAAAACAGATGAAGAAGTGGAAGCGGCAATGGAAACTTAGGGCGATCGAGAGCCAGAATCCGGATTGGGAAGATTTATACGGTGGTATTCTAAAGTGATCTGGATTCCTGCCTGCGCAGGAATGACGATAGGTCGGGCAGGAATGACGATAAGTCGGGCGGGATGAGGATCGGGCAGGGCGGGAATAACAGTTTATTTTGTGGTGTGGGATGCGGGTTATCTTTACCATTGTTGAATATAATATTGTTTGTGGGTAGGATAAGTTAATTGATTTTTATCCAATATAGCCGTCATTTCTGCGCAGGCAGGAATCCAGCAGGGGGGCAGGGATGATGATTGAATGTTCTCTGTAATTATTAATCATCACCCATTTTCAAGGCGGCAATGAAGGCGGAGTGGGGGATTTCGACGTTGCCGTAGAGGCGCATTTTCTTTTTACCCTTTTTTTGCTTATCCAGCAGTTTGCGCTTGCGGCTGATGTCGCCGCCGTAACATTTGGCGGTGACGTCTTTACGCATGGCGCTGATGGTTTCGCGGGCAATGATCTTGCCTCCTATGGCCGCTTGAATCGGGATTTTAAACAATTGGCGCGGGATCAGGTCTTTCAGGCGGTCACATAATGCCCGTCCGCGAAATTCGGCCTGTGCGCGGTGAACCATCATGGCCAGCGCGTCGACAGGTTCCGAATTGACCATGATGGATAATTTCACCAGATCACCTTCGCGGTAGCCATCCATTTGATAATCAAAACTGGCATAACCGCGCGAGATGGATTTCAATTTGTCATAAAAATCATAAACCACTTCATTGAGCGGCAGTTTATAGATCAGCATGGCGCGGCTTCCGGCATAGGTCAGTTCTACCTGTTCGCCGCGTTTTTCTTCGCATAATTTCAATACGGCGCCCAAATGCTCATCAGGCACCAGAATGGTCGCCAATATCCACGGCTCCTCAATATGGCTGATCAGGGTGGGGTCTGGCATATCGGCCGGATTATGCAGTTTCTTGACAT
>JALSHF010000212.1 GCA_026982375.1 Emcibacter sp.
CATTTCCGCGATATCTATGGGCGCGTCCAGCTTGGCCTGACTTTTAAGCAGCTTTTCAGCACGCGCGGCTTTTAACTGGTCGAAATTCTCACCCGCATGAAAAGATGACCTTGTCAGGGGCGATGAGGCCACATGCAGGAAGCCTTTTGATTTGGCGCGGGCGGCATATTTATCGAACTGCTGCGGTGTGATAAAATCAGCAACGGCCACATGTTTTTTCGTGGGCTGAAGATATTGGCCAATGGTGATGAAATCAATATCAGCGGATCGCATGTCATTCATGACCTGCAAAACCTCGTCTTCCGTTTCCCCAAGGCCGACCATAATACCGGACTTGGTAAATATGGTCGGGTCGATCTGTTTCACCAGGTCCAGCAAACGCATGGAATGAAAATAACGCGCCCCGGGCCGAATATGATTATAAAGACGCGGCACGGTTTCCAGATTATGGTTAAACACATCCGGCTTTGCCGCGACAACTTTTTCCAGAGCGCCCGGTTTATTGCGAAAATCCGGGGTAAGAATTTCAATGGTGGTATTGGGCGCATGTTCGCGAAGTTTCTGGATAACTTTTACGAATTGATCCGCGCCGCCGTCCGGCAGATCATCCCTGTCCACGCTGGTAATCACGATATGGTTCAGGCCCATTTTACCGGCGGCGATGGCCACATTATCCGGCTCCATTGGGTCAACCGGATTGCCCTTGCCGGTTTTGATGTTACAAAAACGGCAAGCCCTTGTGCAGGTATCCCCCAGGATCATCACAGTGGCGTGTTTTTTCTGCCAGCATTCGCCGATATTAGGGCAAGCGGCCTCTTCGCAAACCGTATTCAGGTTCAAGTCCCGCATCATTTTAAAGGTTTCTTGATAGCCTTTTGAAACGGGGGCTTTCACCCTGATCCAGTCTGGCTTGCGTTGGTATTTATCTGTCATTTAAAAATGTATCACCTTGCCATAAGCATCCAGAACACTTTCATGCATCATTTCTGACAGTGTCGGATGAGGAAATACCGTATGCATCAATTCCGCCTCTGTTGTTTCCAATGTGCGGGCAATGGTATAGCCTTGTATCATCTCGGTCACTTCAGCGCCCACCATATGCGCGCCCAGCAACTCGCCTGTTTTAGCATCAAATACTGTCTTTACAAGCCCTTCTGCCTCGCCCAGCGCAATGGCCTTGCCATTACCCATGAAGGGGAAGCGACCAACGCGGACTTTATAGCCTTTATCTCTGGCGGATTTTTCAGTCATGCCCACACTGGCAACTTGTGGCCGGCAATAGGTACATCCCGGAATATTTCCCTTATCTATCGGATGCAAGTCTTTGATTTCTTTACTTCCCTTGTCGAGGGCAATTTTTTCGATCACGATGACGCCTTCATGGCTGGCCTTATGGGCAAGCCATGGCGGGCCGGTTAAATCACCGATGGCATGAACGCCTTTAATGCCCGTATGGCCCCATTCATCGGCAACAATATGGCCGCGATCAATCTTGATGCCATTCTCTTCCAGACCAATATTTTCCACATTACCGGTGATTCCTATGGCAACGATCACCCGGTCGACTTCGATGGTCCGGGCCTTGCCTTTACTGTCCTCAACCGTGCAAATAACGCTATTTTTTTTCTTGTCCAGTTTGGTCACAGATGCAGAGGTCATGATTTTCAACCCCTGTGACTTAAAGGATTTTTGTGCGAATGCTGAAATTTCTTCGTCTTCCACAGGCAGTACCCGGTCCAGCATTTCAACAACCGTCACTTCCGCGCCCAGTTCGTTATAAAAACTGGCAAATTCAATACCAATGGCCCCGGAGCCGATAACAAGCAATTTTTTCGGCATGACATTGGGGACTAACGCATGACGGTACGTCCATATAAGCTTGCCGTCGGCTTTTAAATGGGGCAATTCCCGCGCCCGCGCGCCGGTGGCAAGGATAATATCATCACCCATCACATCGGCGATTTTCTTGCCGTCTTTTGACACCGCAAGATGTCCGGATTTTACAAGCTTGCCTTCGCCTTCGATAACAGTGATTTTGTTTTTCTTCATCAAATGGGCGATGCCGCCGCTAAGCTGGGCCGCGATGCCCCGGCTACGCTGAACAACTTTATCCAGATCGAAACCAAGATTTTCCGCAATAAGGCCATAATCCGCCGCATGTTTCATATTATGGAATACTTCGGCGGATCGCAGCAAAGCCTTGGTGGGAATGCAGCCCCAGTTCAGGCATATGCCGCCCAGACTTTCCCGCTCTATCACAGCTGTTTTAAAACCGAGCTGCGCGGCGCGTATGGCCGCCACATAGCCCCCCGGCCCGCCGCCGAGAACGACAATATCAAATTTTTCTTTTATCATAGCTTTATTCCTCACAATAGCATCGTTGAGGGATGTTCAAGAAATCTCTTGATCGCCCCAAGGAATTCAGCGCCCACAGCCCCGTCGATGGCGCGGTGATCACAGGCCAGATTTACCGACATGACCATGGCTGACGTCATGACGCCGTCCTTAACCACAACGCGCTGTTCCCCGGCGCCAACCGCCAGAATTGACGCTTGCGGCGGATTAATCACCGCCTGAAACTGCTTGATCCCCATCATGCCAAGATTGGAAATGGAAAAACTGCCGCCGGTATAATCTTCCGGCATAAGTTTACCGTCGCGTGCCTTTTTCGCCAAAGCCTTGGTTTCTTCTGAAATCTGGCGCAGGCCTTTTTGCTCCGCCCCGCGTATCACCGGCGTGACCAAACCGCCTTCTATGGCAACCGCAACGGAAACATCCGAACGGTCATAATGCCGCATGACATCGCCGCCGAACTGTACGTTGGCGGCGGGGACTTTTTTCAAAGCCAGTGCGCAGGCCCGAATGATAAAATCATTGACGGATATTTTATACTCATCCGACATGCTGTTGAGCTCTTTTCGCGCCGCCATTAAGTTATCAAGTTCGATATCTATACCAAGATAAAAATGCGGCACGGTCTGTTTTGATTCTGTCAGGCGTTTGGCAATGGTTTTGCGCATATTGCTCAGTTTGATTTCGATATAAGGCGCATCCCCGTCCAGTGACGGGGCGGCCTGCGCCGTTTTCGCCGAAGGTTGATGGCTTTCCACATCCCGCTTTATCACACGCCCATGGGGGCCGCTGCCTTTTATATCGGTAATATCATAACCCTTTTGCGCCGCAATTCTTCGGGCCAGCGGGGAGGAAAAGATCCGATCGCCAGTTGCTGCAACAGGTGCCGGTGCTGTTGTTACCACAGCAGGAACAGCTTCGGCCTTAACCTCTACCGGGGCTTTAATTTTGCCGGCGGAAATATTTTCCAGTGCGGAGGTATCTTCGCCCTCTTCAAGTAATATGGCAATCAATTCGCCGACGGCTACATTTTCAGCCCCTTCAGCGACGATGATTTTACCCATGGTACCATCATCTATGGATTCATATTCCATGGTCGCCTTGTCGGTTTCAATTTCGGCCAATATTGTACCGCTCTCCACGGCATCGCCCTCTTTCACGAGCCATTTCACAAGGTTCCCGCTTTCCATTGTCGGGGATAATGCGGGCATAAAAATTTCTATCGCCATTAGTTGTCTCCCGCTTTGTAACAAACTTTTTTCGCCGCCTCGACAATCTGATCATCGGTCACAACCGCCAGCTTTTCAAGATTTGCGGCATAGGGCATCGGCACATCAGCATTGGTTACCCGCAATACGGGGGCATCCAGATAATCAAAGGCATCCTCCATGAGGCGCGCCGAAATTTCCGAGCTTATGGAACAGCTGACCCAGCCTTCTTCCACGCAAACCACCCGATTGGTTTTCTTGACCGAAGCAATCACCGTATCCATATCAAGCGGACGCAGGGTGCGAAGATCGATGACTTCGGCGCTGATCCCCTCTGCCGCCAGTTTTTCTGCCGCCGCAAGGGAAAATTTTACGCCGATAGAATAAGAGACCAGCGTCACGTCACTGCCCTGCCGCACCACTTTGGCTTTGCCGATTGGCACCGTATAATCCGCAATATCCGGGACATCAAAGCTCTGACCGTAAATCATTTCATTTTCAAGGAAAACGACCGGATTTTGACTTTTAATGGCAGATTTAAGCAGCCCCTTGGCATCGGCGGCGCTATAGGGCGATATCACAATCAAGCCCGGCACATGGGCATACCAGGACGCATAATTCTGACTATGCTGCGCGCCGACCCGGCTTGCCGCCCCGTTAGGGCCGCGAAAAACGATGGGGCATCTGATTTGCCCGCCTGACATATAATTTGTCTTGGCCGCAGAATTGATGATATGGTCGATGGCCTGCATGGCAAAATTAAATGTCATAAATTCCACAACCGGCCTTAATCCCGCCATGGACGCCCCAACCCCAAGCCCGGCAAAACCATGTTCGGTGATCGGCGTATCAATAACGCGCCTGTCGCCAAATTCCGCGTGCAAACCTTGCGTGACTTTATAGGCCCCTTCATATTCAGCAACCTCTTCGCCCATGATAAAAACATCATCATCAAGGCGCATTTCCTCTGCCATGGCATCCCGCAAAGCTTCCCGTACTGTGGTTGACGTGAATGTCGTTCCCTCGGGAAAATCATCCTCTGTAACAATTTGGGCTATAGGAGCAGCAACATCTACTATTTCAGGTTTATTTTCAGGAGAAGCAGACACAATTGTGGGTGCCGCGCTAACATCTGACGCCGTCTCGCCCTCTTCCAGAAGAACGGCGATAACCGTTCCCACAGCGATGCTTTCAGTTGCCTCGGGGACAAATATTTTACCGACAACCCCATCTTCATCCGTTTCAAGTTCCATGGTGGCTTTATCGGTTTCGATTTCAGCCAAGACATCGCCTGCGGCAACTTTATCGCCTTCTTTAACATGCCATTTGGCAAGATTTCCCTCCGTCATGGTGGGGGACATTGCCGGCAGCAGAATTTCTATGGTCATTTTTTAAATCCTTTATTCTGCAACTAATATATCGGTGTAAAGTTCATGGGGCGCGGGCTCTGCGCTGTCTTGGGCAAATTGGGCGGCAGCGGCAACAATGGTTTTAATTTCTTTATCAATTGCCTTCATCTCTTCTTCGCTCATGATATTGCCCTCCAAAAGCCGCTGTTTAACCTGATCAATTGGATCATGTTCCGCCCGCATTTTCTGGACTTCTTCTTTGGAACGATATTTGGCCGGATCAGACATGGAATGACCCCGGTAACGATAAGTATTCATTTCAAGCAACATGGGGCCATTTCCGGCCCGGCACCAGTCAACGGCACGCGCCGCCGCTTCCCGAACGGCAAGAACATCCATGCCGTCAACAGCCTCACCCGGAATGCGAAAACTCTCGCCGCGCTTATGAAGTTCAATCTCTGAAGACGCGCGCCTGACGGCAGTTCCCATGGCATATTGATTATTTTCAATGACAAATATGACCGGCAAATTCCAGAGTTCCGCCATATTAAATGTTTCATAAATCTGCCCCTGATTGGCCGCGCCATCACCAAAATATACGACGGATACATTATCTGTTCCCCGATATTTATGGGCAAAGCCAAGGCCGGCCCCGATCGGCACCTGCGCTGCAACAATACCATGACCGCCATAAAAACCATGTTCCACACTGAACATATGCATGGAACCGCCCTTACCTTTTGATATTCCGGTTTCCCGTCCGGTCAATTCTGCCATAATGACTTTTGGATCAATTTTGCAGGCCAGCATATGGGCATGATCCCGGTAGCTGGTCAAAATAGTATCCCCGGTTTTAAGAGTTGATTGAATACCGGTCACCACGGCTTCCTGCCCGATGTATAGATGACAAAAACCACCAATCAAGCCCATGCCGTACATTTGTCCGGCCTTTTCTTCAAACCGGCGCATCATGAGCATTTCACGATAAAAGCCTTTCAGCTCATCCGAGGTCGCCTTTAAAGCTTTTGGTTTTACGGGTTTGCGCCGCGCCGCGACCTTGCCGCCTTTTGTAATTTTTCTAGGGGTTGTAATTTTTTTAGGGGTATTTTTTTTTGTGGTTGGTTTTTTAGCCATATCTGTCAGCCCATTTTGCTCAATAACCATCCCCACTGCCAAGCAGCGGGGTATTTATTTTCTTTGAATTGCGCTCAAGCGCCGCTAAAGGCTGCGCTCCCGTCGGTCACTAGTCGTCGCCACTCCTTCAATCTCGCCCCAAGGGGCGGGGAATAAATCCCCTGCGAGATTGAAGATAATATTAATCCTATCTACTCATGCAGACTATCTATAAAATTTACTAAATAATGATGAAAAGTCTTTGAAATACAAGAAAAAATTTAAATTAACTTATTTTTGATTAATTGGAACTTTAACATGTTGCAAAAAAACCTAATATACTTGAAGAAATGCACAATATAGAAGAAGAATAATGAATATTATTATTTTTGAAAAATAATCACTTCATCTTTATGCATAAGGCCAAGTATTTCTCTGGATTTTTCATCCAGAAAATCAGGATTCACATTATCCGGCTGTAAAAGGGTAACATGGCTTTCCATATCAACCTTGCGTTCATGTACGAGGCTATATTCCTGCTCCAGAGCAGCGATTTCTTCAATCAGATTTGCCTTAACCTGCATACTGCGCATACCATAGATAAAGAAATAGACAATGATCATGGCACAAATCATCGGAACGATCATTTTTTGAAATCTGTTTTGTATGTCTCTTATATTGCTCATATTCGCAGAGAATCACACCTGATTCGCCGGGTCAAGATTTTTCTTCATATTTTTTCTTTTAGAGTCAAGACACTAACTATTCATACCATATATAGTGGCAGAATATTTTATGGCACATACAGATAAAGGCGGCCAATAATATAGCCGCCTTGAAAATCCGGATATCAGAATATTTTTTTAAGCGCGCAGAATGCTTGTTCCGGCATATTTCGCCGCATCACCCAGGGCTTCTTCTATGCGGATTAATTGATTATATTTTGCAAGCCGGTCAGAGCGCGCCAAAGAGCCTGTTTTGATCTGCCCGCAATTGGTGGCAACCGCAAGATCTGCAATGGTCGCGTCCTCAGTTTCCCCAGACCGGTGGGACATGACAGATGTATAGCCCGCCCTATGGGCCATTTCCACGGCATCGAAAGTCTCGCTTAAAGTGCCAATTTGATTAACTTTGATCAAAATAGAGTTGGCGACACCCTTTTTAATACCATCATTCAGTCGCACTGGATTTGTCACGAATAAATCATCACCGACAAGCTGCACCTTGTCACCCACCATGTCCGTCAGCGTTTTCCACCCCGCCCAGTCATCTTCGTCCATACCATCTTCAATGGAAAGAATTGGGTATTTTGCGCATAAGTCAGCATAATAAGCCGCCATTTCATCACTATCCAATGTCCTGCCTTCGCCGGTCAGAATATATTTGCCGTCTTTGTAAAATTCCGATGCGGCGGAATCCAGAGCCAGCATAATATCCTCACCGGGCTTATAACCAGCCGTTTCAATCGCCTGCATGATAAAATCGAGCGCCTCAACCGTACCGTTAAGGTTGGGCGCAAAGCCGCCCTCGTCGCCAACGCCGGTGTTATGGCCCGCATCGGATAATTTCTTTTTCAAGGTATGAAAAATTTCTGCGCCCATACGAATCGCGTCGCGAATATTGCCCGCAGAAATCGGCATGATCATAAATTCCTGAATATCAATAGGATTATCCGCATGTTCGCCGCCATTAATGATATTCATCATCGGAACCGGCAGCATACGCGCCGAGGGGCCGCCAAGATAATTATAAAGCGGCAGGGCTGCCTCATCAGCCGCCGCCTTGGCCACAGCCATGCTCACGCCTAAAATTGCATTGGCCCCGAGGCGTGACTTATTCTCAGTCCCGTCAAGATCACGCATGACCTGATCCAAAATAATCTGATCTTCTGCATCCAGTCCGGTCAAAGCGTCATAAATTTCGCCGTTCACCGCCTCCACAGCCTTCAAGACCCCTTTACCAAAATAACGCGAACCACCATCACGAAGTTCAACAGCTTCATGCGCCCCTGTTGAGGCACCGGACGGCACTGCCGCGCGGCCAAAAGCGCCGGTTTCAAGAGTAACATCAACTTCAACGGTTGGATTGCCCCGACTGTCAAGAATTTCGCGGCCAGTAATGTCAATAATAGCAGTCATATCGTACCTCTATAGATGTGTTTTAAACAAGCCTTGATTGCTTGACTGCCGCCTCGATGAATGAGGCAAACAGAGGATGCGGCTCAAATGGTTTGGATTTAAGTTCCGGATGGAACTGCACGCCTATGAACCAGGGATGATCCGTAAGTTCAACAATTTCGGGCAGCGCGCCATCGGGCGACAAGCCGGAAAACAGCAGACCAGCCCCCTCCAGCTGCTTGCGATAATTAATATTGACCTCATACCGGTGCCGATGGCGTTCAGATATGGCTTCGCTGCCATAGATCTCACTAACCTTGCTGCCAGGCATTAATTTGGCCTTATAAGCCCCAAGGCGCATGGTGCCGCCTTTGTCATCATCTGCCGCACGGGTTTGGACCGCGCCGCCCTGCGTCCATTCCGTCATCAATCCAACAATGGGATGATCACATTGGCCAAATTCTGTCGAGCTGGCCCCGGTTATGCCGGCCATATTTCGGGCGGCCTCAACGCAGGCCATTTGCATCCCGAAACATATACCAAAATAGGGTATTTTCTGCTCGCGTGCAAAACGTGCCGCAGCAATTTTCCCCTCCGCGCCGCGCTCCCCAAATCCACCGGGCACCAATATGCCCTGAACATGCTCAAAATGTGCAGATAAATCCGTGTCATCCTCGAAAATCTTGGCAT
>JALSHF010000213.1 GCA_026982375.1 Emcibacter sp.
TTAAATAATTTTTTTAAAAAATCTGGAAAAAGGCACCCCAAACCAGCATTTAATATCCTTGCCATCATTACAGCCATAAAGTGAAATGACAATCATTTCCGCTCTTCCAATAATATTTTCTATGGGCACATAGCCAATAGCGGATAAAATACGGCTGTCCGCAGAATTATCCCTGTTGTCACCCATGGCAAAAATATGTCCTGCCGGCACGCGATAAAGACGGGTATTATCAAGTCGCCCCCTATCCGTGCGTTCCGCAATATGATACCCGCGACCTTGCGCGTTTTTTTCATTGTATTCTACGACAGAAACCATATCTCCCGCTGGTTCCCGGTAACGATAGCTCTTTTTAAATATACGCGGTAAAATCTGGCCATTATGAACAAGCCGCCCGCCCGCGAGCTGTATTTCGTCTCCGGGCAATCCAATAACGCGTTTGATCATGACCCGGCTTGGGTCTTTGGGGTCGGCAAAAACCACCACATCACCTCTTTGCGGCAATGAGCCCATAACGCGCCCCTTGGCAGAGATTAAACTGCGGCCAAAAGGAATGCTGTAACGGGAATAACCATAAGCATATTTGCTCACAATAACCCGGTCACCGACTTCCAATGTGGGCACCATGCTTTCCGATGGCCATATTTCATATTGGGCATAAGCAAAGCTGTGAACACATAAAAAAGCCACCATAATAATCAGCGGCTCTTTAGCAAAATTCCATATTCTCTGACTAATTGTTTTTTCTGGCATCTTTGTCCATATCCTTACCATCATCCTTGACCAAAATTGCGATATAACCAGAGTAAAACTTTTTTGAGGCAGAATATATAGATAAAAATAAAGAAAACTTGTATTTCGCCCTTGCAGTGATGAAAAATGGCCTTATATAAGCTCCATGAACACTGAAATATAACTTAGGATAATTGATTCAGGCCATAATGGCTGATGATATATCCCCTGAAAGATAAGAGGATAGTATGGGTAAAGTAATCGGAATTGACTTAGGTACGACGAATTCGTGTATCTCCATCATGGACGGCGCAAAGCCAAAGGTTATCGAAAATGCAGAAGGCGGAAGAACAACACCTTCCATGGTGGCCTTCACGTCAGATGGTGAACGACTGGTAGGACAGCCTGCAAAACGTCAGGCCGTCACAAATTCGGAAAATACATTATTTGCCATCAAGCGACTGATTGGCCGGACTTTTGATGATAAAGCCACCCAGAAAGACATCGAAATGGTGCCTTTCAAGATCATTAAAGCCGACAATGGTGATGCATGGGTCGAAGCTCAGGGCGAAGAATACAGCCCCAGCCAGATTTCGGCGTTCATCTTGCAGAAAATGAAAGAAACCGCTGAAGAATATCTTGGTGAGCCGATCACCCAGGCCGTCATTACGGTTCCGGCATATTTTAATGACGCCCAGCGTCAGGCCACCAAAGATGCCGGCAAGATTGCCGGACTCGAAGTTCTGCGCATTATCAATGAGCCAACCGCTGCGGCGCTTGCTTACGGTATGGACAAGGAAGACGGCAAAACAATCGCGGTTTATGACCTTGGCGGCGGAACATTTGATGTCTCCATCCTTGAGATTGGTGATGGTGTATTCGAAGTTAAGTCCACAAACGGCGATACATTCCTCGGCGGTGAAGATTTCGACATGCGCTTGGTGGAATATCTTGCCGCTGAATTCAAAAAAGAAAACGGTATTGATCTGAAAAGCGACAATATGGCCTTGCAACGGCTGAAGGAAGCCGCTGAAAAAGCCAAAATTGAACTTTCCAGCGCGCAACAGACCGAAATCAACCTGCCGTTCATTACCGCAGATGCCTCCGGCCCAAAACATTTGACGCTGAAACTTACCCGCGCCAAATTCGAAGAGCTGGTTAAAGATTTCGTACAGCGTACCATTGCCCCTTGTAAAGCGGCCCTGAAAGATGCCGGCCTTACCGCAAGTGACATTGACGAAGTTGTTATGGTCGGCGGCATGACCCGCATGCCTAAAATCACCGAGGTGGTCAAAGAATTCTTTGGACGCGAGCCGCATAAAGGCGTCAACCCTGACGAAGTCGTTGCCATGGGCGCGGCCATTCAGGCCGGCGTTCTTCAGGGTGATGTGAAAGACGTGCTTCTTCTTGATGTCACGCCCCTGTCCCTTGGTATTGAGACATTGGGCGGCGTATTCACACGGCTTATTGATCGCAACACAACGATCCCGACCAAAAAATCTCAAACTTTTTCTACAGCCGAAGACAATCAGTCCGCCGTGACCATTCGGGTCTTTCAAGGCGAGCGCGAAATGGCCGCAGATAATAAGATGCTGGGCCAGTTTGATCTGGTCGGCATTCCGGCGGCGGCGCGCGGCGTGCCTCAGGTGGAAGTTACCTTTGACATCGATGCCAACGGTATCGTCAATGTATCCGCCAAGGATAAAGGCACCGGCAAGGAACAGCAGATTCGCATTCAGGCGTCTGGTGGCCTAAGTGATGATGACATTGAAAAAATGGTCAAAGACGCTGAAGCCAACGCTGAAGAAGATAAAAAACGCCGCGAATTGGTTGAAGTACGCAATCAGGCCGAGGGCGCTGCCCATGCCGCAGACAGCCAATTGAAAGAACATGGTGACAAGATCTCTGCGGAAGACAAAACGGCCATCGAAGACGCCGTCAAGGCCGTAAGAACAGCGTCTGAAAGCGAAGATGTCGCCGCCATCAAGGCCGCCATAGATACTTTGCAGCAGGCCTCTATGAAATTAGGCGAAGCCATCTATAAAGATCAGGCAGAGGCTGCTGGTACAGAAGGACCAGAAGGTGATGCAGGCGCGACAAATAATGCAGATGATGATGTGGTCGATGCCGACTTTGAAGAAGTAGACGAAGACAAAAAATAATTTGTTCCAATGAGTGAACTTGTGATCAAATTATATTATCATCTAAAATCGACATGACATATTGCCGTCCTGCCTAACAGCAGGACGGCATGTGCATGTAGGGTAGAAAACCGGGATTACCATGGCCAAAATCTGTTTTTATGAAATACTCGAAGTGGAGCGTAATGTCTCTGCGGCGGATCTGAAAAAATCATACCGTAAAATGGCCATGCAATATCATCCGGACCGCAACCCCAATGATGCCGA
This sequence comes from Emcibacter sp., assembly GCA_026982375.1. Lineage (GTDB taxonomy): Bacteria > Pseudomonadota > Alphaproteobacteria > Sphingomonadales > Emcibacteraceae > Paremcibacter. Next base: position 3,138 of record JALSHF010000213.1, read on the forward strand.
AGCCGAAGCAAAATTCAAAGAGATCAGCCAAGCCTATGATATCCTCAAAGATGATCAAAAACGCGCGGCTTACGATCAATATGGTCATGCCGCCTTTGAGAATGGCGGCGGCGGCCCGGGCGGCATGGGCGGCGGCTTTGACGGGGCTTTCTCTGATATATTCGAAGATTTATTTGGCATGGGCGGCGGCCGGGGCGGACGCCGTAGTGGCCCGAGCCGCGGGGTCGACCTGCGCTATAATCTGACCATAACCCTTGAGGATGCCTTCACAGGCAAAGAAGAAAAAATTACGATCCCGACATCAGTTTCCTGCGAAGGCTGTGATGGTACCGGCGCAAAGGCGGGATCAAAGCCTGAACCCTGCGGCGGCTGTAACGGGATCGGCAAGGTCAGAACCCAGCAAGGATTTTTCACCGTAGAACGTACCTGCCCAAGATGTCAGGGCCAAGGCAAAGTCATTGCCAATCCCTGCGGCGAATGTCACGGCACAGGCAGCATACAAAAGAAGAATACCCTATCCGTTAAAATTCCTGCGGGCGTTGAAGACGGCACAAGAATCCGGCTTCAGGGCAAAGGCGAAAGCGGGGCTTTAAATGGCCCGAGCGGCGATTTATATATTTTTATTTCTCTGGAATATCACCCCATTTTTCAACGTGACGGTGCTGATATCTACTGCAATGTTCCCATCGCGCTTACCACAGCCGCGCTTGGCGGTGAAATTGATGTCCCCACGGTAAATGGCGGCAAGGCCAAAGTAAAAATCAATGCGGGTAATCAGACCGGCAAACAATATCGCCTGAAGAACAAAGGCATGCCCATATTGCATTCTGAACAATTTGGCGACATGATTATCCAAACCGTTGTTGAAACACCTGTTGATATGACCAAGAAACAAAAAGAACTTCTTCGGGCCTTCGCCAATGAATGCGGCGATAACGTCAGCCCTGAATCTTCCGGATTTTTTAACAAGGTCAAAGAATTATGGGAAGACCTTACGGACTAACCTGTAAAGCATTCTGCGGAAATTAGGCCTCTATTTTTGCAAGATCGGCTTTAAGCTGGCTGAATAATTCAATCTGGTCATCCAGTTTATTTTCATCGATTGTGCCCAATAACTCATCCACCCATCCTTTATGGATTTTGATGGCATGTTTTAATGTTCTGCGGCCTTCGCTGGTCAGGGCCACACTATACACCCGGCGGTCTGTGGGCAAGGCCCATTTTTCCACGAAACCGTCTTTCATAAGGCGGCTTACCATACCTGTGGTATTGGCATTGGAAACCAAAAGCATCCGGGACAGCTCGCTCATGGTAATGACCCCGCCCGGCGTGCGATCTACGGCGACCATAACATCAAATTTTGCCAATGTCAGCGGCGTATGCTCTTTCATCCGTTTATTTAATATCTGTACAACCCGTGTTGAGCTGGCCAGCATTCTGACCCAGAGTTTCAATTTTTTCTGATCTTCGTCATCCATGTTTATTTTTGTCATATGGGTTATATCCTCTCTTCAAAGGGTCAAAATAATTATCCTGTTAAATTATTTTTCTCATTGGCGACCCTATCCTTTTAAGCCTTAAATAAATTGTTATACATCAAGTTTCTCAGTTTAATTTAGAGAGTAAAGTAATTTTTCTGTTTCCTTAAGCCATCAAAAAATTTTATTTTATAAGTTAAGTATTTTCTTTTAAGCTTAAAATAAATATGTTACATTTTTTTGTTATAAAAATTGGAATAAAATATGCGCGCTAATATTCTGGAGCCTATTGTAATTAATGGTATGGTTGTCCCCAACAGGACTGTCGTCCCCGCCATGGTCACCCGATTATCCGCAGAGGATGGCTATGTCAATCAGGACATCATTGATCGCTACGTAAGCTATGCCAAAGGCAATGTCGGCCTGATCATTGTGGAGGCTATGGCGATCCACGAGTCTAAATCCGGCCCCTTACTGCGTATTTCAGATGATAGATTCATCGATGGCCATAAAAAACTCACTCAGGCCATTCATGACACCAGCTCTTCCAAAGTCGTGCCTCAAATCATTCACTTTATGAAAGTGGCCCGCTCTGGCTGGCGTCAGACCATTGACATGCTGTCAGAAGAAGACATTGTCACCATCATCCGTGATTTTGGCGATGCTGCCGCGCGGGCAAGAGAAGCGGGCTATGACGGTGTGGAGCTTCATTCGGCCCATGCCTATACGCTCTCGTCTTTCCTGTCGCGCCATAATCGGCGCCGCGACCGGTATGATGGCCGCTCCCTTGAGGGAAGGCTCAGAATGTTTGGTGATGTGATGGCAGAGGTCCGCGCAAAGGTCGGAGCCGATTTTCCTGTTGGCGTGCGGTTTCTGGCCGATGAGATGATCAAGGACGGCTATACACTCGAAGACAGCCGCCTGATCGCGCTGCGTATGGCACAGCTTGGCGTTGATTATATTTCCCTGTCTGTCGGCGGCAAATTTGAAGATGCCATTTTAAAAGAAGGTCAGCCCCCCTACCCCTATACCGGATATTCCGGCGAACGCTGTATGCCGGGGGCGTCTTTCCCTAAAATGCCCCATGTACATTATGCCGCCGCCATCAAGGAAATGATCAACAGCAAGGGGTTTGACATTCCCGTTATTTCAGCAGGCAAAATAAACAGTCCGGAAGATGCCGAACAGCTGCTCAGGGACGGCAAAGCCGACATGATCGGGATGGCGCGTCAACTGCTTGTAGACCCCAACTGGCCAAAAAAAGTCATCGAAAATCGCGAAGAAGACATCATCCCTTGCGTCTATTGCAATGTTTGCAAGCAGCTTGATGAGAATTTTAAAGAAGTCACCTGCTTTTTATGGCCCAAGGGACATTTGCAGGCCCCGGATTATGACCCGGGTAGCCTATCCCCCACGTGGGCAAGCTCAGAAGCGTTAAGCGCCGAATATACGAATGGAGCCGTAAAATTAAAATGGCAAAGGGCAGAGGGTGAAATATCCGGCTATGACCTTTACCGCGCTGAGGACAATGGTCTGGTCAAGATCATACAGGCCAAAAAAGGCACTGGTTTTACCGACAAATCAGTTCTCGGCGGCCTCAAATACAGCTATTATATCCGCGCCTACACAAAATCAGGCCAGTCAAGCGCGCCGTCAAACATGATAGATCTTGACCTGCCCATAGAAGATTTTACGCCCCAAATGCCTGAAAAATAATCCATCTTGTGGATAGAATTGACGGGCTTTTACTCATCTGACGATACAGATAACTTTTGCCACCGACAGGTTTTTTCTTAAGTCCTGGCCTGCCGCAAGGAAATTTTGCGGCGTTAAATATTCTGTATCCTGCCTTTCTATCGGTTCTTTGATCGTGGCAAACCCGGCACGTTTAATCAAATGAGTGACAGTATTGGGCAATGAGGAATAGGCACGCCCCCGGCGCACAGATCCCGCAACATGAACCCCGACCATATTGCCGGCTTTATTGACGATCGGCCCGCCGCTGATGCCGCCCAAGGATAAAAAATGATCCGGAAAGCGCCGCTTTTCAGCCCAGACCAGAACAGACTCTTTGCCCGCTTGTGCGCCTCGGACATTTAATATTCTGCGCCCGATCAGGCGTGAATAAACATCTCCCGGCTCACCCCTTGGGTAGCCAAAATGAAATCCTTCTGCGTTATAATTCAAGACCTGGCTTTCAATCTGAATGGGCATGGCCCCTGCCTGTGTCTTAAAAATACTGACATCTGCGCTCGGATGTTCAATAAGATCTGTGGCAAGATAACCTTTGTTATGGCTGACCTGTAAAATCAGTTGGTCACAGCCGTTTGTCACATGTTTTGCGGTGACCCATATTCCATCCCTTGAAATAGAAAATGCGGTGCCGGTGGCTATTGTTCTCTGAGATTTTTTTTCCACCTCAATAATGATATTGCCATCATGGCGGCTTTTATCCTTAAGCGGCCCCTGTCCTTCCGGCCTTGGCGGCGGCAAAGGCGCAAGTATTTTTTCATTCGGGCCCGGCACCGAAGAAATCGGCGGCAGTTTGACATAAGGCCCCTCTTCCCACAGGTCACCAAAAATAGTGAGCGCAAGCAAAATTATAATCCAGGGAATAACCTGTGTTTTCATCGGCGCTAGACCGATATCGCCGCAGCGTTGAGTAAGGCAACGGATATTTTACCGGAAAATAACAAAATAGCCGGCCCGATTTCATCCCGCGCGATCCGTCCCTGCAAATCATCAATAATGAAATGGGCCGCATAAAAGGCAAATATCTGAACGGTTAAAGCCACCAGGCCCCAGATGATAATATCCCAGTGATTAACGCTGCCGGCAAGACAAACCGCAAGCGGGATCGCAAGCCCCAGAATGCCGGCGGAGAATGATATCGCCGCTGAGATATTGCCTTCTTTAATCATCGTCATTTCATGGAAAGGTGTGACTTTCTCATAAATATACACGGCGATGACAAACATCGATAAACTGACAAGGAAATGCAGCAGAAAAAACGGCAGGCCCGAAAAGATACTATCTAATATTGCTAACATATATCATCCCTGTTTTTTAAAGAGGTCGGCCTGTTTTTAAAGAGGCCTCTTTTAATCCCGAATACAAAAAAACTGCCCATAATGATTATGGGCAGTTTAGCAATATTTTTCGTAACGTCACAATAAAATCTAGCGGGAATAAAATTCCACAATAAGATTTGGTTCCATTTGAACCGGATAAGGAATTTCATCCAATGTGGGAACGCGCAGGAAAGTTACTTTCGTGCCGTTATTTTCCAAGGCCAGATATTCCGGGATATCACGCTCGTTAGAGCCAATACCCTGAATAACCATAGGGATGTTACGGGATTTTTCACGAATTTCAACCACATCACCGGCTTTCACGCGGTAACTTGGAATATTTACTTTTTTGCCATTAACCGTCACATGAGCATGATTGACGAATTGACGCGCAGAAAAGATTGTAGGGACGAATTTAGCCCGGTAAACCAGCGCATCCAACCGGCTTTCCAACAGACCAACCAGAATTTCACCCGTGTCACCACGTTTACTGTCGGCATCTTTATAAACACGTTTAAACTGTTTTTCGGTAATATCGCCGTAATAGCCTTTCAGCTTTTGCTTGGCGCGCAGTTGAATACCATAATCTGATAGCTTGCTGCGGCGTCCCTGGCCATGCTGGCCCGGGCCATATTCGCGGGAATTTACCGGAGATTTGGGACGACCCCAGATATTTTCGCCCATACGGCGGTCAATTTTATATTTGGCTTGTGTACGTTTTGTCATTTTATAGAATCGCTTCTGTTAAATTGTTGAAATCAGCGCCATGAAAAAGGATTTGCCCAAAGACAAAAACACTCCATGCAACCCAAGATTCTCGCCTGAGTCATTCACGTTGGGCGGAATATAGCCGGCAATTACCGAAAGTCAATTGAAAAGGGCCTTGACCCCGCCTATTCGCCCTCTTTCTTTTCCAATTCAGCCTTTTCCGCGATCCAGCCCGGCCCGCCGCCGGTGGCAAGAGCTTTAATCACCCCGCGAAGCGTGCTGACTTCCTCGTGGGTTAGCTCGGATCGTTTGAAAATATTTCGTAAATTTCGCTTCATGGTCGCCCGGCGTTGTTCATGACGGAAATATCCCGCCTCGGTCAATTCGGTCTCCATATGATCAAACAGCTTTTGCAGGTCTTCTGATGAGGCAGGTGTCGTGTCCAGCTGCGGGGTATATTGATCCGGCTGATCTGTTCCTGTCTGGAACCATTCATAAGACATAAGGATCACCGCCTGCGCCAGATTGATCGAGGCAAAAGCCGGGTTAAGCGGTACAGATACGATCGCATCCGCCAGCGCCACATCATCATTCTTCAGGCCGGCCTTTTCCGGCCCGAATAGCAAGCCGACCTTCTGACCCTCCCCCGTATAAGCCCGCATGAGCCCCGCACATTTTTTTGGTGTGATCACGGTCTTGATCATATCACGGCGCCGCGCTGTGGTGGCATAGACATAACTCAGATCAGCAATGGCTTCGGCTGTACTATCATACACGCGCGCCTTTTCCAGCACAATATCCGCGCCCGCCGCTGCCGGAACAGCGTCCGGATTGGGCCAGCCATCGCGTGGGCAGACCAGCCGCAAATCGGTCAGGCCAAAATTATACATGGCGCGCACGGCCTTGCCTATATTCTCGCCAAGCTGCGCCCCAATCAAAATAATTGCCGGGCCACTTCGCGTGATAATCTCATTTTCCAAACTGTTGGTGCCTGCCATGTGATCTCCTTTACGGGTTCTGTACAATAGAACGGGGGGGGATAATCATTTCAGGGATTTGCCATAAGGGTTATCGCCTTTGCGCAGCAGCAGGCGGATTGGCACGCCGGGTAGTTCAAAATCCCAGCGGATTTCATTAAGCATATAACGCTCATAACTGCGGGCCACATCAGCGGGACGGTTACAGAATATGGCAAATGTAGGCGGGCGGGTTTTAATCTGTGTCATATAACGCATTTTTATGCGTCGGCCCTTGACCGAAGGATGGGGGTGATAAGCCATAGTGGCCGCCAGCCATTTATTCAGCTTGGCCGTACTGACCCGCCGGTTCCACAAGCGGTAAGATTCAAAAACCGCCGGCATTAATTTATCGACGCTCCTGCCGGTCAAGGCGGATATGGGCACCACCGGAATGCCTTTAACCTGCGGCAGGGAATGCTCAAGGGTTTCCTGAATATCTTTCATCACTTCCTGACGGTTTTCCATCATGTCATATTTATTCAACGCGATGACCAGCGCCCGCCCTTCCTGCACGATCAGGCTGGCAATATTCAAATCCTGCTTTTCAAAAGGCATGGTCGCATCAATCATCAGCACTACCACCTCGGCAAAATTAAGCGCGCGAATGGTATCGGCGACGGACAGCTTTTCCAGCTTTTCCATCACCTTTGATTTACGGCGCAAACCCGCCGTATCGAACATACGTATTTCGCGGACCCCATTCGGGCCTTCATAATAATAGGTAACGCCGATGGAATCGCGGGTCAGGCCGGCCTCGGGGCCGGTGATTTGACGTTCTTCGCCAAGCAAATAGTTGACCAACGTGGATTTTCCCACATTTGGCCGCCCAACAATGGCCATTTGCAGCGGCAGGCCACTATCTATTTCAGTCGCATCAGCTTCTTCATCACTGACCTCATCCCTGATTGATATGGACTTGCTTATGACTTCTTCCGGCTCTTCTTCTACGGTAAGCCCTTGTTCAAGAATGACTTGATCAAAGGCTTCGATCAATTCGGAAAGCCCCTCGCCATGTTCCGCAGAAATCGGTACGGGATCCCCTATCCCCAGGGAAAAAGCCTCAAATACGCCGGCTTCGGCGGCACGTCCTTCACATTTATTACAAACCAGAATCACCGGCGTTTTCCCCCGGCGCAATAGATCGGCAAAATATTTATCCAGCGGCGTAACCCCGGCGCGGGCATCAATCATAAACAGGACAAAATCCGCCTCTTCAATGGCGATATTGGTTTGCACCCGCATGCGCGCCGACAGCTTGGTATCGCCGTCTTCCTCAAGGCCCGCCGTATCAATGGCCAGAAAATTCATTCCGCCCAGGCTTGCCTTGGCCTCCCGCCGGTCACGGGTCACCCCGGGCGTATCATCCACAAGGGCCAGCCTCTTTCCGACAAGCCTGTTAAATAAAGTCGATTTACCCACATTGGGCCGGCCAATCATCGCCACCTTAATCGTCATGGTTATTTCCAAATCTTAGGCATTACACAATCGTACGCCATACAACATTTGGCCCGTCTTTACGCAAAACGGGCCAAAAAAGCAATCACTATCATTTTAAAAACTGTTACAGTCTTAATCTTGTGGCTTACCTTAGAGCGACAAGTTCCGCATCACGGGTCAGAAAATAAAGCGTTTCATTGGCCACAATCGGAGCCATCTCCATATCATCCGGCATTTCCATACCACTTATGAATGAGCCATCATAAGGCGATAATGACACCGCATAGCCATGGGATGACGTGACAATCAAGCGATCCCCGGCCAAGGTCGGGCCATGCCATAAAACGGCTTCTTTGCGGCGATCCGGGTCTTTAAATCTTTCCAACTGGCGCACCCAGCGTACAAGGCCGGACCGGCGGGTTATGCAAACCACCTGTCCCTCGGGCGTCACCACATAAATATAATCCCCGGCAACCCACGGCGTATGTTTTGAGCCGATATTCTGCTCCCAAATACGCACCCCTGAGCGAAGATCGATGGACACCATGCGCCCACTGTGACTGATGGCATATATTTTACCATCAAAAACCACCGGATGACCATCAATGTCCCGCAAGGTTGACATGGCCGTCAGGCGGCCCTGGGTATTCAATGTATCCGACCAGAGTACGCGGCCATTTTCTACCCTCATGGCATATAGTTCGCCCGATGAATAGGCCGAGATTACCGTATTGCCAATAACCGCAGGGCTTGCCGCACCCACCAGACCAGCATTTTCAGAAATGCCAACCTCACTCCATAAGATTTTACCATCCGCCGCATCAAGCGCATAGGTCTGGTTATCATGGGTTAAGGCAAAAACCCGCCCATCCGCATAAGTCGGTGCGCCGCGCATCGGAACGCTCAATCTGGTCAGCCAGATTATCTCTCCCGTTGCTTTGGACAATGCCGCCACATGACCGTAACCATTTGTAATATAAAGCGCATCTGGCCCAGCCGAAACGCCGCCTCCATATGAGATATTCTCAGTTTCGCCCGGTTCCTTAAATTCTTTTTGCCATAATTTCTTTCCCGTTTCCGCATTCAGGGCTGTCACTTTGGACATGGCATCCATCGCATAGATCACCCCATCCTGCACCACAGGCATGCTGACGATACTGCGCCGGTTGTTTGACTCTTCACCAATATCTGTGGACCATATTTTTTTGGGATTATTGCCAAGGCTCAAATGCTGCATAACATGATGTTGGTTACCGCCGGCCTGCGCCCAGTTCTTATTGACATAGGGCTTCGGCAATTGAACCTGAAGATTGGCTAAATCGGCATTTTCTGTTAAGGTTTGTTCAAAAGTCAGAACCGGAATACGTTCCCCCGTTAGTCTTTTTTTATCCTTGCTATCCTCGGATGATCCGCTACAGGCTGCGATGGCCGCACTTAAAACGCTGATTAAGATTACTTTGGAAAATACTGTCACTGATTTATTCTTCGAAACCATTTGCGGCCCATCCTTAACGATTATTTTTATTCTATAACGGATTGAAAGTCTTTTGCCCGGCTTTTAACATTATGCGGTGCTTCCAGATCCTGTTCTAATTCTATTAACAGTCGTTTGGCTTCTTCGCCTTTACCGTTCGCTAACGCGGCCATGGCCAATAGCTCCTTGGCCATATATTTCCAACTGTTGCCTTCAATCGTCAAGGGAGCCAGACGTGCTTTTATGTCATCATATGAGGCCGTATCCAAAATAATCATCGCCGCTTTCAAGCTCGCCAGATCCCGATAGACCTTGTCCACACTTGAAGAATTCACTAATAAATCCAAGATGATAACAGCCTGATCTTTATTGCCCCTGTCCAGTTCGATCTCGGCTTCTTTGAAGGCAATAAGGATTTGATAGCCGTCGACATCCGTATCTGCAAGGCTTTGAAGCATTTTCAGAGCGGCATCAATCTGGTTGGCTTCAACCTGCTGTTCGGCTTTACCATATTGATCTGCAATTTTGGCGTATTTGCTCTCATTATAATTTTTCAACGTCACATTACCGGCAACAAACAGCACGACCCCCACAAGGAATGTAATCACATATGGTCCAAATTTCTTCCACATGCTGGTCAATTGTTTATGGCGAAGGTCTTCGTCTACTTCGCGAATAAATTCTTCGGACAATCAATACTCCTGTTTTCTTATTATCCCACAAATAGCCTTTCGGCGGGTCAAGATAGCCCGGCTCTGCGCAGAAGGCAATCAGGCAATGACCGTTGCCCGTAAAAAATGGCAAATCCCCCTTGAAAAGATGGTTTAAAACCAAAAAATGTCAGGATTTAGGCTTTAATCCATAAGTATGCTCAAGGGCTGGGAATATTTTGGCCTTCACATCATCCGAATATTGTTTTACGGCAGAATCAATAGTCTCCCCCACCTCCGCATAGCGCTTGACGAATTTAGCGTTACCGGGGAAATATCCCAGCATATCCTCAACCACGAGAATCTGGCCGTCACAATCAACAGAGGCCCCGATGCCAATGGTTATAATATCCAGCTTTTCAGTGATTTCTGCCGCTAATGACCCCGCCACGCCCTCCAATACAACAGAAAAGGCACCGGCCTCTTGAATAGCAAAAGCATCATTCAGTATTTCGGTGCGCTCTTGTTCATTTTTACCTTGGGTACGATAACCGCCCATCACATGCACGGCCTGCGGACGCAAACCAATATGCGCCATGACCGGAATATTCCGGTCCACCAGAAACCTGATGGTTTCTGCCATGACAGCTCCGCCTTCGAGCTTGACAGCCGCGCATCCTGTTTCCCGTAACACGCGGGAGGCATTCTTAAAGGCCTGCTCCTTTGATTGTTCAAAAGAGCCAAACGGCATATCAAGTATCACCATGGCTTTTTGCGATCCCCGCATAACGGCCTTGGTATGTTCAATCATGGTGTTTAAGGAAACGCCGATGGTGCTTTCCATGCCATAAAGCACCATGGCCAGACTATCGCCCACCAGCAGAAAATCCACATGAGGGTCAAGGCTTGCCGCCATTGGTGCCGTATAAGCGGTGAGCGATACCACAGGGCGCGCCCCCTTTAACTTGGTAATGTCCCGAATAGTGTTACGGCGCATCTGGTTATCTGCATACATAGTAAACTCCTGACCTTTTAACTTGAAAGATATTAAGTCTCCCGAATTCCCTACCATTGTTTTTTTATAAATTTATATTTACCCCAAATCAACCGGCTTGCTCAAAAAAGGCCACTTGGCTTATAATAAATTTACTTATTAAAATCTGATATAAAACTTGATCAAATTACAAGCCTCTATATATAATATATATTTATGAATTGAAACTCGTATGAACTAAATTACCTTGCGAAAATATAATATAACCATAGCGAAACTTACATAATGTCAGATAACAACAAAAAAGATTTTAAAAAACCCGAAAAAAAAGCAACGCTGGAATTGGATCGGCACTGGCATCTTGCCACCAATGATCATGAAATTTCCCTGACCGAACTGGAATATTCCCTATTACGGTCTTATGAGAGTTTTTCACGATGGATGAAGGAATGCATGGTGGCGGCCTCTGGCTTCAACATGAGCGCCAGCGACTGTGCGATTCTTAATTTAATCGCCATGCGCGGACGGCCCAAGGGCATTACTGAAATCGCCCGCCTGCTTAATCGCGATGATAATACCAACATTCAATATTCCATCCGCAAACTGACCCAGGACAAGCTGGTCGAAAAAACATCTACCGATAACCGCCGCAAAGGTGTCCGTTACCGCGCGACCCCTTCGGGTAATGAAGTGGTGGAACGCTTTGTTGCCTTACGCAGGGGGCTTCTGATTGAAATGACTGAAGCCATTCGGGCCATGGATGAACAGCTTGCCGGCGGCAGTAAAATTCTTGACATTATGACCGGCATGTATGATCAGGGTGCGCGCATTGCCGCCACCCACAGACCATCCTTTGATGAAGAAGAATAAACAAGAGGAGTGATCCATAAAAATCAACAGAAGATCATTTTCCCTGGGCAGCGGCGCTTTCACTATGGCATTCCTGCTTGGTGACGGGGTTATTAACCTCACCCCTGCCGAAGCAAAAACACGAAAAATTCCTTTCCGAAGTTTAGATCAAAAACAAGTTTCAACTCTTGATTTTCTTTCTGATGCTATTGTGCCAGGCGCAAAATCCGCAGGACTATCCCATTTCATAGATCATCAATTGTCAGCACCGCATGAGGATAATCTCCTGATCCTGCGCTACTTACGGATAAACCCACCTTTTAAAGACTTTTATACTTCTGCCCTAAAGGCCTTTGAAATATCAGTACGGCTAAAATACAACAAACCGCCTCTTGATCTGAGTGAGGCAGAAATATCTGAATTCATCTCGATTATGAGGCAAAAAAAACCGATCGGCTGGCCAGAATTTATAGAAGAACCCAAACAAGAGGTTCCCCCTGCGCCCTTCTTTTATTTCGTCCTGCGCAGCGATGCCATTGATGTGACATATGGTACGGTGAATTCTTTTGATAATATGGATATTCCCTATATGGCTCATATTGAGCCAGCCCACCCATGGGAATCTCCCTCATGACAAATCATATTGATAAAACAGATGTCATCATCGTGGGTTCCGGCGCAGCTGGCAGCCTTATGGCGGCGAAATTATCAGAGGCCGGCAAAAAAGTCACCATACTGGAGGCCGGGCCGGAAAGAAGACTCGAAGATCTCACCAGTTCACAGATTCACGCGCGGCGCCTGAAATGGGGCGGCGACCCTGTTGAAGAAAACGGCAAGCAGCCCATTGGTAATGTCTTTAATTCAGGCTATGGTACCGGCGGATCTGCCCTGCATCATTATGCGGTCTGGCCGCGTCTGCACGGGGAAGATTTTAAAGTAAAAAGCCTGTATAATCGCGCATTTGACTGGCCAATAGACTATGATGATATCCGGCCCTATTATGACAGAATTCAACAGGAAGTCGGTATTTCAGGCGATCATACCGCTGAGATTTGGCGGCCCGAGGGAGACGCCTATCCCCTGCCGCCAGTACCCGCCTTCCAGCAAAGCGAAGTTATCGCCAGAGGGTTTGCAAAGCTTGGCAAACAGACATCCCCCCTTCCCCTCGCCGTCAATAGCCGTGATTATCAGGGGCGCCCGGCCTGTCTTTGGGATGGCTGGTGCGACGCGGGCTGTCCAACCAGGGCTTTGGCAAGCCCTCTTGCCCATTATTTACCAAAAGCCATAAAACAGGATGTGAATATCATTCATAATGCGGCGGCGGCGCGCATATTAACCGATAAAAGCGGCAAAAAAGCCATCGGCGTTAAATACCATGATAAAGATGGTGCAGAAATTATCCTCATGGCTGATATGGTTGTTCTCGCGGCCTATGCCATACAAAACCCCCGGTTGTTGCTGAATTCTGCCGATGGGGGGCTGGCCAATCGCAGCGGTCTGGTCGGCGCTTATATAATGAGCCATGCGGCGGCCCTTGTTTATGGATTGTTTGACCAGGAAACGGCGCCCTATATGGGGGCCACGGGCGGCCAGATGCTCAATCAGGACTCATACGACCATAAGGATCAACGGACACAAGGATTTGGCAGTTTTCAATGGATGATTGCGCAGGCCGTAAAACCCAATGACCTCCTGGGATACGGCGGCAGCAATCCCGGGCTTTACGGGGCGAAACTAACCGAATTCATGGCACGTGCCGCGCATCATTTTGGCACCATGACGGCTTGTGTTGAAGACCTGCCCTTACCAGAAAACCGCGTAAGTCTTTCTTCTAACAAGGATAGGTTCGGCATCCCGCTTGCCCATGCCCATCACACATCCCATGCCGATTCTTATGCTTTATGGCGGGGGGCCAAACAAGAAGGTATCGAGATTTTCAAAGCCGCAGGGGCAACAGAATTCTGGAACGGCCCCTTGGGCCCCATGCATATTATGGGCGGCACGATTATGGGCGATACTGCGGAAAATTCTGTCACTAATTCCTATGGCCAATGCCATGATATCGACAATCTTTTTATCGCCGGCCCCGGATTATTCCCCACCAGCGGCGGCGTCAACCCCACCTTCACCGTCCATGCCCTGACCCTCAGGTCATCGGAATATATTTTGAACAACTGGTCGGGCGTTATCAGTTGAAATTATATTTCACATTAAACCCGAACCAGCGCGGTGCGCGGTAAGCGACTTCGTTACAGCCGCACAATGTGGCAAGATCAAAACCCTGCGTTCCGGCACGTGCGTCCGTCAGATTACGCGCCTGAAGGGCCAGCTCCAGCGTTTCATCCGCATTGCTCCATGCCAACCGGGCATTCATCAAGAAATAGCTGTCAAACTGGTCAGCATCAAAATTTCTCAAATTATAAAAGAAGGAATCTGACCATGATGCATCGGCCAAAATGGACATCATGCCATCAAAAGCCCCCCATTCATAACGAACCAGACCTGAAAATTGAAATTCCGGAGTGTAAGTCGGGTCAACATCACGCACAACCGGGCCGCCAATACGCAAGGGAACATCTTTGACCGTGGCATTAATCCAAGAAGCGGAAAACTGTGTTAACAATCCCTCAAGTGGCGTAAACTGCAATTCCAGATCAGCACCAAAATATTCAGCATCGGCGTTCACAACAATTCCGGAAACGCCGGTAAACAGAAATGCCTGATAATCATTATAATCATAATAGAAAGCATTACCGTTAAAACGGCCACGACCATCCGCGAATGTCTTCTTAAAACCCATCTCATAGCTATATAGAATTTCCTCCTTATAGGGGATAGCATTTTCAAGGTTTGGCACCAGCGCGCCACCGGCCAACTGGGCATTAAAACTACCTGCCTTTACGCCGCGTTTTATGGACGAGAAAAGGAGCAAGTCATCATTTGGACGATAATTCAATTGAATATTTCCAGCCCAGAGCGTATCGCCCGTCGCCGCAACGAATGAGGACGGCGCCCCGCCTGGCCCGTTAAACAGGGGGCCAATTTGAAGAGGCGTGCCCTGATGAATCTCAAAAGAGCTTTGGGTAAAATAAAGATTTTGAGAAAACTCATAATCTTTTTCTTCTCTTATGATGCGAATACCGGCAATGAAGGTTAATTTGTCGCTTATGTCATATTCTATCTGACCGAATGCAGAGTATGAATTGGTCGTAAGACGGGCGTCCGATGCAAGGTCAAACGGCGCGCCGGGGACAACGCTGCCCACAGGAAACTTAAGCCCGTTGTCTGATTCATTATCAATATTCAAGTAAAACAACCCGGCTACCCAACGATGATTCTCACCTTCGCCGTTCAGGCGGACTTCCTGCGTGAAACTGGTGGCATTGACGGCAGCATAATTGGCAGATTGATTAACCGGCGCCGAATCCACATCAATAAAGAGCAACTTCTCATAATCTTTAAAATCAGAAATTACCGTTAATGTCATGCTGTCATTAACGTCCCACCCAATAGTCAAATTAACCCCGTATGTGTCGATGCTTCCCTGATCTTCAAACGCAAAATCACTGGACGTCGTAAAATCAGCACCATCCGCATCAACATAACCAAAAAAATCAGTCCCCGCGCCAAAACGGGAGGTAAGGAAAGCATCATCCGGATCATTTAACCCAAAGATACCATCATTATCCAGATCAGAGCCATAATCAGAACCATCAGGGGCAATAGACGCCCGCGTTTCCCCGGCAGCCACATCAATAACATTCACAAGTTCCGCCATGCCATTAACATTTTCAAAAACAGCAATGGTTGGTTTGGACTGATATGGCCCGGTTGCAAGCCGACTGGTCGAATAATTCCCTGAAAGGCGAACGGACAGATTTTCATTAGGCTGAAACAGAAAAATGCTTCGAGCGGAAAAAGTGTCATCATCCCCTAAATCGGCACCCGCGCCGGCACCGGGAGAACCGCCAAATTGACCTGCAGGGTAATTATTTTTTAAATAACCGTCATGCTGGCGATATTTAACAGCAAATCTTGCAGCCATCTTGTCCGAAAAGGGAATATTTAAAGCCCCTGAGATTTCGTAACTTTCGGCATTGGCAGGCGTGTCAAATAAACCCACTGTCCCGTCCACATAACCTTCAACCCCCTCAAATGTCGGTTGACGGCTAATATAATGCACCAAACCGCCAGTGGCATTACGCCCAAAAAGCGTACCCTGCGGGCCTTTGAGGATTTCAACCCGGTCTATATCAAACGTTGCAAAAGACTGCGCCTGCGCAATGGCGATATATCCCTCATCCAGATAAACCGCATTTGGCGATTCCACAATATCATTAAAATCATTTTGCGTAACGCCGCGAATGGTAAACTGGGTATTCTGACCCGCCAGATTACCGCTGATATGTACGCCGGGTACAAGGTCTGCCACCTCTGAGCTTTGCGTGACGCCCATTTTATCCAGCATCCCGCCTGAAAAAGCCGATATGGCGATACCAACATCCTGTAAATTCTGCTGACGTTTCTGTGCCGTTACCGTAATTTCTTCCAAAACAGTATTATTTTCTTGTGCGGTGGCCGGCATAGCCATTCCGAATAAAATCCCCGCCAAGGCGCTATAGCCGAGCAGGTTTTTCAATGGGTCATAATTTTTATTTGGGGTATTATCAGTCACAGTTTTCCTCCCTGTTTAATATCAATATATTTTTCTATTTGATAAATATCTTCTGAATGCCACATTCAAAAGATTTAAGCGATTATACTTTGTGATTTAATTATTTTTTTATATGTATTTTTATGATTAATTCAAGCTTAAAATATATTTATATCTTTTGTCAACCAGATTTTAATATCCCATATTCGCCTGCAAACCGAACGCTGCCCGGAATTTTTAAAAAAAACGCCCGGAAGATACCTTTGTACCTGCCGGACATACCTGCCTGTCGCTGCCCGAATTACAGCGGCTGGATTTAACGCTTGAATATATCTGCCGGACTTAAAATCGGGTCCAGAACCCCCGCTTTAAAAACAAGCAGCCTGAAAAGATAGAAGCCAAGCATGACACAGCCCGTGACAATCAGATTTGTCATGAAATTTGTGGGGATAAACAATAAAATCAGCAGAGGAATGATGCTGCCGACCCCGACAACACCAAGCAGGAAGGGCCGTGCCAAAAAATCTTTGACCAGCAAAATATATGATTGCTGCGCGCCTTTTGATCCGTTCTTAGCGCCATGTAGCAGACTTAACAGACAAATTTGCACAGCTACGATCAGAGTGATCTGCGCCAAGCCCAGCATAGAAAAATGTTCCGGGTTTGAAATTGAAAAACCCAATGCGCTCAAAACCAAAACCAGAGAGCTTCCCATAAGCAGGCCATACAACATGCTGGATATGGGCATTAACCCTGTACTCCAGAATGAAATGGCCGTTGAATGGGACATGGCAAAGCCCTGATAGGTCACCACCACCATTGCCCCGGCAATAGCCAAGATATAAACGACAGGCTCCAGGCCAGCAGGCACCACATTGAACAAGACCCCAAGGACATGAATACTGCCGAAGCCAACAAAGAAAATGATCCCCCATAATCCCCGGCTGATCCATGATCTATCTGGCCGCAACAGGGCCCGCCACGCCTTGGATGGCACGCCCATATGGGTCAAATGAAAGAACGTCTTTCCCACACCTGTGATCAATAAACCAAGAATAATCCCCGGCAAAAAATCCATCAGCATGGAGACAATGAACAGCCCTGCCCCGGTCTCGCCGCAAAAAAACGCGGTTGCCATGGGCGTGTCCCAATATTTTTGAAACCGATAACCGGATTTAAAAGTGCCTCCGGCAAATCCGGGGCGCAGTATATTTTTCAAACTCACTTTGAACATTGTCGCTCTCCTCAGATTAATCGATATAATATACTTTTGGACGGGTATTTTTTTCAGGCAAGGGTTGCCGGCCCATACGATCCCGGATCAGTTTGCTTACCTTGCTATCCGGGTCATCAAGATCGCCAAATACCCGCGCATCGGTCGGGCAAGTGGCGACGCAGGCCGGGTCCAGGCCCCCGTCCACCCGCTCCGAGCAGAAATCGCATTTGGTAAAACTTCCGCATTCAAAACGGGAATAGCCCTGTTCTTCAAATGGGGTCAGCTTACCATCTCCGAAAAGACCATTTGTTATCTGGGTTTCTTCGATTTGCGTGCGCATGTCATAGGGACAGGCCACCGCGCAGGAGCCACAGCCAATACATTTATCCCCGTCCACCATGACAATGCCGTCATCCCGGGTCCATGTGGCCCCGCTGGGGCAGACTTTTTCGCAAGGCGCATCCTCGCAGTGATTGCAGATCGTCGGCAGATAGCTGCGCGATACATATGGATATTCGCCGCTTTCCGCGCTTAAGGTGCGGGTGAAAAACACACCGTCCGGCAGAGAGTTTTCCTGTTTGCACGCCACGGTACAGGCATTGCAGCCGATACAGCGTTTGACATCAAATACCATTCCGTAACGGGTCATTGCATGGCCTTTCCGTCTGAAAATTCATAGAGGTTACCCTCGCCTTTCAGTTCATCGGGAATATGGTCAAGTTTTGTCAATTTGACACGGCAAACAGATTCGCACTGGCCACTACAAGCATCGGTATTTTCAAGGTCCGCCGGCAGCATGTCATTAAAATGACCGCCGCCGTAAGGTACGCCCGCATTTTGCGACATCATACGCGACAGGGAATTTGACACGCCAATAGTCTCCGGATGAATGCCCTCGGTCAGGCCAAGCCGGCCATAAATCTTGCCATATTGCGATTCCACCAACACCAGATCACCGTCGACAAGTCCCTTGGCAGCGGCCGTTTTCGTATTTAACTGCAAGGCCGTATGGACCGGGTCGCGATAGACGATATCCTTGATCCACGGATTACTCAGGCTTTCGCCAAAATTGAGCTGAATATCCTTAAAAGTAATGGCATAAAGGTCATAATCGCCGTTATCGCGCAATACAGGCTCCAGCATCGGGGTTGGCAGAGGTTGGTAATCCTCCCAATGCCATTCATTGCGGATCGGGACTTCGGCCTCCTCCATGGCTTTTTTCAGGCCATCACGCTCACGTATAATGTCCTCAATATAAAATAACAAGCGCATGCCATCCCAAGGTTTATACCATTTATCCGGCCTTCGCGGTGTGACCGAATGGCCATGCTCTATATACCAGTCCAGATCCTTGCCGTTCCAATTCAGGCCTTTTCGGCGGGCGATTTCCTTCTCGCCATGCTTCTGATCCAGTTCAAGTTTAAGATTAGGACTTTCTTCAAAGCCATTGACAATATTAAGAACACTATTCCAAACCTCCAAAACCCCCAGACCTTCTGAAATATCATTAAAAATATCTTCCTCACTGCGGGTATCATAGAGCGGCTTTGTCATGGGTTGGCGCAGGCACATGCCTTCGGTATGGGGCGGCTCTATCATGGTCATATTCCAGCTTTCCAGTGAATCATGGCCCGGCAGAATAATATCCGCAAAACAATTGGTATCATTGGGGACAATATCAATGGAAACGATGAACCGCATGCTGCGCATAATATCAAACCAGTCTCCGCGATTTCCGGGCAGGCTCCAGATTGGATTGGAATGACAGATCAGCATCACATCCGGTGTGAATTCAAGATTGAATTTTTCCGGATTTTTCCAGACTTCGACATTCAGATGCCCCGGATGAACCCCAAGCGGAAAATAGCTCATCAAATCCATATTATCCGGCGGGAAGGAGAATCCGGGATGGGGGCCCAGTTGATGAGGCGTGCCGAGCAATTGACCGCTGTCCCCTTCGGCCACATGGCCGTTATCTATTTTCTGATCATCCAATGTGGCGCCCACATGACCGCCCGGCACATCAATACTGCCCACCAGCATATTGACCAGCTTGAAAGCGTGATTGGACTGGCTGCTGTATTTATGGGCATGGGCGCCCCGGTAATAATTATAGCCCGCAGGGCGAAGCGGCAGTGTGCGGCCCTCGATGGTAATGCTATTGCCGATTTCAGCCGCTTCGGCAAACTCGCGGGCGATGCGTCGAATGGTCTCTGCCGGCACGGTGGTCACCTCGGACATTTGTTCCGGTGTGCAATCTTCCAGAATATCTTTAAAGCGCTGAAAGGACGGTTTGCAGGCCTTGCCCTCCACCTCATATGATCCCTCGATGGCAAACGCACCGATGGACTTGTCATCATAGGTTTTCGCCTTGTTATCCTTGCTGTCCCAGACATAAATTTTTCCGTCCTTGTCACGGATAAAATAACCGTCATCACCAACCAGGTAAGGCGCATTGGTATCCTTCTTCAGGGTTTCATAATCACATAGGCCCTCTTCAATCAGAACATGGCACATGCCCAGCGCAAAATGACGGTCAGAGGCCGGCTTAATGGGGACCCATTCTTCGGCCTTGGCCCCGCCGATGGACAGGCGCGGTTCAATGCAGACCACGCGCATATTGCGCTCAACCCGCGCATTGGCCACATGAAAAGCCTGTGCTGCCGTATGAAGATGAGAGGAAAACCCGTCCCCGCTACCGTTATTAATCCAGTAATTACAATAGTTAACGTCATTTGCCGCCGCAAAGGTGGAATGAATAAATCCGTTCATCGGATGATAGCCACCGCCGCAAAAACTGCCCGCTGTTGAGAAATAATTGCTGTTGCCCACAACCAGAGGCCAGGCCCAGAGATAAAGTTTTTGAAAATCCGCAATGGAAGGCAGAAGCTTTCTGGGATCCTCATCAACGGATTTCTTCAACTCCCGGATGGTGGTCTCCATAGCCTCCTCCCAACTGATCGGTTCCCACATAGGATCAATGCCCGGCCCCTTTTGTGGGTTGGTACGTTTCAGCGGTGTTTTAAACCGGCTTGGGTCATAATGACGCATAATGGCCGCATTTCCCTTGGGGCAGAGCCGCCCCATATTGGCCGGACTATCAGGATCACCTTCAATTTTGTTAATGACGCCCTCATCGGTCACATGGACACGCGTATTACAGGAATGAATGCACATCTTGCACGAGGATTTTTTCCAAGTTCCGGCCTTCATGGAATTCTGAACGGGGGTTTGGTCTGTCATTATAGTCTCCCAATACTTGGTTACATCATCAATTTTATCTATGCTTTTGAGCCGCTTTTTTCTGCGAGGGCTTTCAGGATTTTTTCCGGTGTGATCGGGGCTTCCAATATCTGAATACCGATGGCATTGAAGATGGCGTTGGCCGTTGCCCCAACCGGCGGCACTATTCCCGCTTCTCCCACACCTTTCGCACCGAACGGGCCGGTCGGGTCTGGATTTTCCACGAGAATATTGGTCATTTTTGGCATGTCTGACGGCCCGAGCATTTTATAATCCGTGAAGCTGTTATTCAAGCAGATGCCTTTGTCATCATAATAGGTCTCCTCGGTCAGTGCCATCCCAAGCCCCTGCTGCGCGCCGCCGTCCAGCTGTCCTTCGACAATACCGGGATGAATGGCGCGGCCCACATCATGGGCATTGACCAATTCAATGACTTTTACCTCCCCCGTTTCCATATCCACTGCGACCTCAGCGATACTGGCCCCGAAAGGCGGGGCATTATGGGGCGGAAAGAAGCTGGCATAGCCCTGAATCTGGCCCGGCTGACCAATCAATTCGCCATTTTCCGGATTCATGAAATTATTAACCCCTTGATCCGCAATGGTCAGGACTGAAATAGATTTATTTGACGCGCCTTTAACATGGATAATTTTATCCTCCATATAAAGATTATCCACAGTCTCGCCCAACTCAAGTGCGGCTCGATCAAAAATCTGCTTTCGCACATCTTCGCAGGCCTGCTTCACCGCGCCGCCGCCCACATATAGCGTCCGGCTGGCATGGGCGCCAATGTCAAAACCGGCGGCGTCCGTATCGCCTGTGGCTATATGAATATCCTCATAAGGAAAGCCCAATGTCTCCGCCGCAATCTGCCGCAGCGTGGTATGAGAGCCCTGCCCCATGTCAGAACAGGCAAGATTGAGGGTCACCGTTGCATCCTGATGAAGCAAGGCATCACAGACCGTATGTTCAAGCAGCATGGGCATGGCCCCGCTGGTATGGTTCATGACCGAAACGCCAATGCCGCGCCTTATTGTGCCGGTCTGGTTTTTATATTTCGCGCGCTTTTCTGTCCAGCCGATGGCTTTGGCGGCCCGGTCCAGACATTCGTCAAGCGCGCAGCTGTTATATGGCACGCCCATGCACCAGCCATCATCTCCGATGGTTTTATGCCATTTTTTCCGCCACTCAATGGGATCAACTCCAAGCGCCGCGCATCCCCGGTCAACCATCTGTTCCATGACAAAATTTGTCTGGGGGTTACCATATCCCCTAAAGGCTCCGCAAATGCTTTGATTGGTATAATAAGACTCCCCCCGGTAGCGCAGGCTGTCAAATTTATACATGCCGCCCAGCCAGGCCCCTGTGGTAAAGGCCGTGCCAGAAGCATCCACATAATAGGCCCCCTTGTAATTTTCAAATTTGGCGTCACAGGCCACCGGTGTGCCGTCTTTTTTAAAGCCCATCTTCATCCAGTATTTGCCCGGATGGCGGGACGGGGACGTGACCCAATCCTCTTCCCGTGTGGAAAGAACCTTAACCGGGCGGCCCGGCACCGCCATGGCAAGCGCGCAGGTTTCCGGCTCCAGCACCATACCAAGCCGCGCACCAAAACCGCCGCCGATGACGGTCGAGTTTATTTTAACCCGCGTCATGGGCAATTCAAACAGATTGGCCAGTTTTTTCTGAACCAGTTTTGGCATTTGAGTTGATGTCCAGCAATTCAGGCGTTCCTGATCGTCATAAAGCGCAATATAAGCTCCCGGCTCCATCTGACATTGCTTCTGCTTTGGCACATAAAAAGTGTCTTCCACAATAATGTCGGCCTCTTCAAAGCTTTTGTCCACTTCGCCCCAGGCATAGGCATTGTCCGGAAAGGCCATTTCCGGCAATTGAAAAGCAAGATTTCCCGGTTTTTCAGGGCGAAACTGCACCGCATCCGGTTGCTTGGCAGCTTCCGCTGTCAAATAAACCGGAAGCTCTTCATAGCTGACAATAATTTTCTCTGCGGCCCGCTCTGCGGCCTCTTCGGAGGTGGCAATCACGGCGGCAATGGCATCGCCGTAATGTTTCACATGGCTCGTAAAGATACTTTGGTCATCAATGTCGCCAAGCATGCCGCGCATGTCAGCGGAAACCATCATATCAAGGACGGAACCATTATATTCCTTTTGCGTGACGTCTTTTGGGCCAAGAACCTTGATCACGCCCTTGCATTTTGCCGCCTTAGATAAATCAAGCCCCGTTACTCTGGCGTGAGCATAGTCATAACAGCGCACAATCTTGCCATAAAGCATCCCGGCCATTTGCACATCCGCGGCATAGACAGCGCCGCCCGTTACCTTGGCCCGCACATCAACCCGCTCAACTCTTTTGCCAACAACCGAAAGGTTATCCATGATTATTCTCCCATAGCAGATGTGTTTGATCCGGAAATGCGCCGGCTCGCATCCTGAACGGCCTCGACAATTTTGGTATATCCCGTACAGCGGCAGATATTTCCCTCAAGACCATGGCGGATTTCAGCTTCTGTTGGTGCCGGATTCTCATCCAGAAGACTTATGGTTTTCAGCACCATCCCCGGCGTACAAAAACCACACTGAATGGCATCATTTTCAATGAAGGCTTCCTGAACCGGATGCAGATGGCCATTGCGGGCCAGTCCTGCCGCTGTCGTGATTGATTTTCCATTCATGGTGGCCGCCAAAGTCAAACAACCGTTAATCGTTGTCATGCCATCAACCAATATTGTACAGGCCCCGCATTCCCCCGTTCCACAGCCATATTTGGTATCAGTATAGCCCAAATCATCCCTAAGCGCATCAAGCAGGGTGCGGTTGGAGGACACAAGCAAATCGCGCTCTTCTCCATTGACCGTCAATGTTATGGCATGTTTTTTCATTGGTCATCTCCCTTTGCATTCAGCGCGGCCTCAATAACCCTTTTGACCAGAACACCGGCCACTTTATTGCGATATTCCGCAGAGGATCTCTGGTCATCAATAGGCGCAATTTCCGATATCACCACATTTGATATATCGCGCAATAAATCTGGCGTAACGGCCGCCCCTTCAAGTATTTTTTCAACTTTGGGCAGACGAAGCAAGGTGGGGCCGACACAGCCCATGACGACGCGCGCCTTGCGGCAGGTTTCGCCGGTCATTTGCAGGCAAACAGCGGCATTAATTTTGGACAGGTCTTCTGTGGTTCTGGTCATGCGGCGAAAGGCTGATTTCTGCCCCTTTTCTGGTGCGGGAACATGTAACGAGACGGCCAGTTCATCAGCACGCCTTGCCGTAACGCCGTAAGAAATCCAGAAATCATCAAGGTCAACATTTCGGCAACCATTGGCATTTTTCAAAAGCAAGCTGCCGCCTGTCGCATAAAGTGCCGCGCTACAATCACCCGCCGGAGAAGCCCTGAGAATATTTCCCAGAACCGTGGCTGTGTTACGTAGCTGCGGCGTGGCAAATACCTTTGCCGCTTGCCATAGCGCCGGATAATGATCTTTTACATCTTGCGATCGCAGGACTTCGGCTATTGTCACCTTGGCCCCGATCGTCAGGCCTTTCGCCGAATCAAAATCCAGTTCATCCAATCCCGGCACAAGGGCCAGCGAGATAACATTGTCTATCGCATAATCAAATTTCAGCGCGACCAACAGATCAGTTCCCCCCGCCAGCACCGCCGATTTATCTTTATGGCGGGCCAATAAGGCGATTGTTTCTTCTATTGATTCCGGCAACAACAACTCAAAATCCCGCATCACGCGACTGCTCATTATAGTCTCCTCCTGCTATTTCCATACAGAATGAACGCAAGGCCCAAGCCGGTCTATTCATATGTTGCGGCAGCTATTTAGATTCTGCGGCGCATTTAAAGGATGGTTTTCACGACAGACTTTCAGGAATAAGACGAAAAATATCGAAAAGCCGCACAAAATAAACAGCGGCTGCATTATCTGAATAGCTTGCACGGCGTAATAAGAAAATACTGAATAAATTCATAATTAAAATACGACAAAGATATTTACGTAAATCTTTAGCAATCGAAAAAAATAATAACAATATGGTGGAGACTATCATGGACAGAAATTTTACATCGGCTAAAAAAACCAACCTTGCAACATTCCTGACATATGGGACAATCCTCTCATCTGTTATGCTTACCGTCCCTATAGGGGCAATGGCTCAGGGCGCGGCGCCTGAAGAAAATAGTACCAGCTGGCTTTTAGAAGAAATTACCGTAACTGCCCGCAAACGTGAAGAGGGCCTGCAAAGCACGCCCATTGCCATTTCAGCTTTTTCAGGGGATAGCCTTGAATATCGCGGCGTCACCAATGTGGGGGAGATTGCCCAATTCACCCCGAATTTGTCTTTCCAGAATAACCCAAGCTTTGGCGGGGCCAGTAATTCAGCAGCCATTTATATACGCGGCGTTGGACAGAAGGAATTTCTGCCAACCGTTGATCCGGGCGTTGGTCTTTATGTGGACGGCGTTTATATTGCCCGTTCCGTGGGCGGCATTCTGGATTTGATTGATGTGGAACGGATTGAGGTTCTGAAAGGGCCGCAAGGCACCCTGTTTGGCCGCAACACCATTGGCGGCGCGATCAGCATTACCACCAGGAAACCCCATTCAGAGCTGGACGGGAAAGTTTCCGCAACCTATGGCACCGACGACCGCATTAACCTCACAGGCACCGTGAATCTGCCAATTTCTGATGTTTTCTTCAGCAAATTCTCTGTGGCCTATATGAAACAGGATGGTTATGTTCTGCGCGATGATGGTATTGACCTTGGAGATGATGATACGTTATCAGGCCGGGCCTCATTCCTTCTGGCCCCCAGCGATGATCTTGAGATCAACTTCTCTATCGAAGGCAGCCGCGACCGCGAAAATGGACCGGCCATGACACTCATCGGCATTAATTTAGGCAATCCGATTGACCCTGACACACCACCGATGGCCGTCATCAACAATGTCGGAGCAAATCTGGCCGCTGGAAACGGGCCGGTTCCTTGCGCCATCCCGCCGGCCCCGCTTAATCTGGCCGTGCCCGGATGTTATGACAACCGTTATGTTTATGATGGAGAAGAAAGAAATTCCGGGACAGCGCCCGCCTATGCCAACACGGATTTCTGGGCGGCAAATCTGAATATCGACTGGGATATCAATGACAGCATATCCCTTCGTTCAATCACGGCCTACCGTGACCTGGACGCGACTTTTGCCCGTGACGGCGATCACTCCCCTCTGCGTATATCCCAATATGCGGATCTGTTGGAACAGACACAATTCACTCAGGAATTGCAGTTTCTGGGCACCGCCATTGAAGAAAAACTCAACTGGATTATTGGATTATATTATTTCAAGGAAAGCGGTAACAACGTCAATGAACTGGATTTTACCGTATCCCGATTTAGAAGCGGCGGGACATTCGACAACAAAAGCCTCGCGGCATTCGCCCAAGGCACTTATGATGTAACCGATCGCTTTCATGTCACGGCGGGCATACGTTACACCGATGAAACAAAGAAATTCACCCCGGATCAGGTCATTCATCAAAATTATTTCGCGGGTTCAGGCCATCCGCAGCTGGACGCCCCCTTCATGCAGGCCGGCGGGCGAATCCTGCCGTTTCTGGAAAAAGAGCTCACCTATGATAATTTTGACCCTTACCTGAATCTTTCTTATGATGTGAATGAGGATCTGATGGTCTATGCCAGCTATTCAGAAGGTTTTAAATCTGGCGGATTTTCCCAGCGCGTCTTCCCGCCAATCATTGCGCCCTTCACCGCGCCGCCCGGAACGCCAGACCTTGACTTGATACCGACTTTCCTGCCTGAATTTGTTCAGGTTTATGAGCTTGGCTTTAAATTTTCCGGCATGGATGGCAGATTACGCCTGAATGGCGCGGCCTTCTATACCGATTATTCCGATATGCAGGTACAAGTCTTCACCAGCGTGGCGCCAATCACCAAGAATGCCGGCGCGGCCACGATCAAGGGTTTTGAACTTGAAATGCAGGCAACCCCGGCAGAGGGCTGGTTCATTGAGGCCGGACTGGGTTATCTTGATGCGGGCTATGATCAAATTGACTTTGCGACCACATTCGTTGACATCAATAACAATCTTGACCGCGTATCAGAATGGACGCTCAGTGCTGCCGCCTCAAAAGAAATCGCCCTTGGCAACAATGGTACCTTGATTCCGCGCGTTGACTGGTCATATCGGTCTGAATTCGACAATGATGCCTTTAACACGCCGCTCATAAAACAAAGCGGCTATCACTTGATGAATGCCAGCCTGACATGGGAAAATGCGGATGATAATATTGCTCTGATCGCCGGGGTGAAAAATTTAACTGACGAGAAATATCTGGTCACCGGTATCATTGGCGATGCCATGCAGTCCTACGAGGGATTATATGACAGGGGGCGGCAATGGTATGTTACGGCACGCTTTAATTTTTAGACATTAAAATTTAAGGAAGAAAACCATGGCCCGCGTAGATCTTATTGATCCAAGAAACAGCAAGGATGAAGAAATTCAGGCGATCTGTGAGTGGGTTACGGAAATGGAAGGCAGAGTCCCCAACCATTTTTATATGGAGATGAATTTTCCTGAATTTTTCAAAGCCAAACTCGCTGCCACAAAGATATTGTGGCAGCTGGGCGAATTATCCCTAAGCGAAATTCAACATGTTGGTATTGCCGTTTCAAAGGCAAACAGCTGCTCCTATTGTACCGCCGCCTTTTGCACCATATTGAATTATGGCATGAAAACCGATGAGGATTATACCAAAAGCTTCCTTGAAGATGGCGTGGACATCATTCTTGACGGGCGGCTAAAAGCGATTATCAACTTCGCCCTCAAAGTCAATAAAGACATGCAGGGCATCACAGATGATGACGTGAATAAACTGCGCGATTTCGGCCTGAGTGATAAAGGGATCGTACAATTGGTCAATCTGGTGAGCGACTTTGCCTCATATAACCGGCTTAATCTGGCCCTTGAAACCGACTATGATTACCGTGATATATGGCGCCAGGTCGGCTTTGACTGGAAGGCTGAATAGCAGGATTATATACTTCAGACCCTTGCTATCTTCAAGATTCGTGAAAAGAGAATTTATATGTTATAAGCTATATATGCTGATTGTGAGTATGACATGAATATACCACTTGAAAAATATAGCCTATTTCAGACCACTGATGCCGATGAAGCAAGGGAAATTGTCAGCAAAGTATATTGCGAGCATACCCTTAAGCCAAATCAATCAGGCCCCATAGATGCGCGCCATAACCGGGCGCGGCTGTCGGCTGTGTCCATCAATTATATGCAATATGGCACGGACATTAACGTCGAACCCGGATATCTCGACCGATTTTTCCTGTTTCAACTACCGGTCGCTGGTGCCGCCCGCATCAGCGCCAATAACAAAAATTTCCTCACCACTGTCGGTATGTCATCCGCGATAAATCCTACTGAATATACCAAGATGCAGTGGAATAAAGACTGCAAAAAACTCATGGTTCAAATTCAGACCGAGGCTATGGAAACGCGCCTGTCCCGGTTATTGATGCGGCCAATTGATAAGCCGATATTATTTGACCAATGTATCACCGAAGACAATGACCTTGCCCGTGGCTGGTGGCGGCAAGTGAATCATCTGGTTAATGACCTTGATAATGGTATGGATCCCTGGCGATCTCGTAATATTCTGGATGATATGGAGCGTAACCTGCTCACGAACCTGCTTTATTCCTTCAACCATAATTATCTGGATACACTGTTAACGCAGGAAACCCAGGTCGCCCCGAAACATATCCGTCTGGCCGAAGATTATATAATAGAACATCTGAGAGACCCCATATCCATTGATGAACTGGTCACTGTGACGGGTGTGAGCCAAAGGTCAATCTTTGAAGGTTTTAAAAATTTTCGCGGCACAACACCCATGAAACTTGTGCTCCAGCTTCGCCTTGAAAAGGTCCGAAAAGATTTGCAGAAATTCGGCCCGGACAGGACTGTTACAGAGATAGCGCTGAAATGGGGCTTCAGCCAACTTGGTCGTTTTGCGGTATCCTATAAAAAGGTTTACGGCGAATCTCCATCAGAGACTCTTAAAAAATAAAGAGCCATTATCCAAATAATGCACCCCTTGTTTATTTTATGCGTTTTTTTAGATCATTTTCCCCTTGAAGCTTACATTGTGGTTTTATTTCAACGGGCAATTACCCATTATCAATTCCAGAGCAATGTAACCTGAATATAATGTAACAATAGCATTTTTTTCATAGCATTATGAATAGAACTGTTTTATATTGTGTTTTTATAAGTAATTTAAAGTTAAAAACACAACAATAGTCACTTTCCAAACGATAGAAATATATGTTTTTGGATATAGCAAACAAGAAATGCCGGATTTATTCTTTAAATTGTTATGATTTTAAATACGTAAAAAAGGTTTAGAATATGAACAACGCAACATTAACCAATCTTGCAACCGAACTGGCCACAGGTGCCATTCGGGTCGTGGATCTGACAGTTCCTTTAAATGAAAATACACCAATCATTGGATTACCAGAAGAATTCAAACAGTCCCCCGGCTTTAAAATGGAAAAAATTTCTTATTTTGATGCGGATGGCCCGGCCTGGTATTGGAACAGTTTTTCCTGCGGGGAACATACGGGCACTCATTTTGACGCGCCGGGTCACTGGATCTCGGGGCGGGATTATACCGATGGCTGCACCGACACTATTCCGCCTGAAAAATTCATTGCGCCCGCCAATGTTATTGATGTCAGCAAAGAGGCCGCTGCCGATCCGGACTATCTGTTAACCTCTGACAAATTGAAAGAATGGGAAAGTGAAAACGGAAAAATTGAACCCGGTACATGGGTATTAATGCGTACCGATTGGAGCAAAAGAACTCCAGAAGATTTCCTGAATTATGCCGAAGATGGCCCCCATACCCCCGGGCCATCGGTTGATTGTATGGAATTCCTGACAAAAGAGCGGGATATTTTAGGTTTTGGCGTGGAAACCGTCGGCACTGATGCCGGACAGGCTTTTGCCTTTGATCCGGCCTTTCCAGCTCATCAACTGATGCACGGCAGCAATAAATTTGGACTCGCCTCCCTGACCAATCTTGATCAGTTGCCGCCAAAGGGTGCCATCATTGTCACGCCGCCCCTTAAAATTGAACATGGTTCCGGCAGCCCCCTGCGTGTCATCGCCCTTACCACAAAAAAGCCGCTCCCAATGAATAAGAACCATGGCTGAACGTTCCTTTGCCAAAGAAGTAAAGAAACTTCGTCTTGGGGCGGGGGAGGTTTTCCACGGCGAAGGGATTCTCGCCATTACCAAGGGTCTGCTCCAGTCCGGCGTGGCTTACGTCGGCGGCTATCAAGGTTCCCCCGTATCCCATTTGATGGATGTTCTGGCTGATTCTCAGGAAATACTATCTGAACTTGACGTCCATTTCGAAGCCAATGGCAGCGAAGCCAGCGCTGCGGCCATGCTGTCTGCCTCCATCAGTTATCCATTGCGCGCCGCCGTCACCTGGAAATCCACTGTCGGAACAAATGTGGCGTCTGATGCGTTATCAAACCTTGCCTCCGCCGGTGTTATCGGCGGAACCGTAATCATCATTGGCGAAGATTACGGCGAAGGCGCGAGCATTATGCAGGAACGCTCCCATGCCTTTGCCATGAAATCGCAAATATGGCTGATCAGCCCGCGTCCGAATCTGCCCGATATGGTTGATATGCTGGAAAAAAGCTTTCAATTATCGGAAGCCAGCAACAGCCCGATATTTTTTCAGATGCGTATCCGCGCCTGCCATTTACATGGCCAGTTTATTGCCAAGGATAATATCAAACCAAAATTCACCCTGCGGGATGCTCTGGATAACCCCAACCGCGAGCCAGACAAGATTATCCTGCCGCCATTTACGTTCCTTCATGAAAAGCAAAAACGGGAATTACGCTGGCCTGCTGCGATTAAATTCATTATTGACCATAATTTAAATGACATTATAGATGACCCGGAAAATGAGATCGGCATTATTTTAGAGGGCGGCCTCTATAACGTTGTGATCAGGGCTTTGCAAATATTGGGGCTGGCCACCAGTATGGGGGAAAGCAGAATTCCCCTTTATATCATGAATGTGACCTATCCTTTGGTGGATAGCGAATTGGTGGCCTTCGCCAAAAATAAAAAAGCGGTCTTGATGGTCGAAGAAGGCCAGCCCAATTATATTGAACAGGCTTTAAATAAAATCTTTAATGACGCAAAACTCACCTGTAAAATTTCGGGCAAAGATTTTCTGCCGGCCTTCGGAGAATATAGCGGACAGGTTACCAAAGATGGCATCAAAGGCTTTATCACCAGATATAATCCGGCATTGCTCGGACGGGATGAGCATGAGACGCCCATGGCTTCTTTATCGGCCATATCCACGAGCGAATTAGAAACTGCAATCCCTGCGCGCCCGCCGGGTTTATGTACAGGTTGTCCCGAAAGGCCATTTTTCGCCGCCCTGAAAATGCTGGAAAAAGACTATGGCGAGATACATATTTCAGCAGATATTGGCTGCAATTCTTTTGGCACCCTGCCCCCGTTCCAGATTGGCAATACGATCATGGGATATGGCCTTGGCGCTGCCAGTTCATCGGCCTTTGGTTCAGTCAAGGGCAAGCGGGCCATATCCATCATGGGCGACGGCGGTTTTTGGCATAATGGGCTGACCAGCGGCATTGCCAGCGCTGTCTTTAATAACAGCGATAATGTCTTTATCATTGTGGACAATGGTTACGCCGCCGCGACGGGTGGCCAATATATTCCGTCATCTGCGAAAACATTAAAGGAAGACGAGCGCAAAGCCCGCATACAGGACGCCGTTCAGGGCGTCGGGGTCAAATGGGTGCGCACCATAAATTCCTATGATATTTCTGATGTGAAAACATTGGTTCAGGAGGCAATGACAACCGATTTCCCTGGCCCCAAAATAATTGTGGTTGAGGGCGAATGTATGCTCAACAGGCAGCGCCGGGAAAAGCCCGTCATTGCCCGAAATATTAAATCCGGCAACCGCGAAATCAAACAACGTTTTTATGTGGAAAGCGAAACCTGCAGCGGCGATCATGCCTGTATCCGCCTGTCCGGCTGTCCATCACTGACCATCAAGCCCAATCCTGATATTTTACGCGAAGATCCGGTGGCCTATGTGGATAACAGCTGCGTTGGCTGCGGCGTCTGCGGCGAGAATGTCCATTCTGCGGTTTTATGCCCGTCCTTTTCCAGAGCCGACCTGATTTTTAACCCCACAGTCTGGGATCGTTTCAAATATTCTTTGCGCCAAACGATCATTACAGCCCTGCAAAGACGCCGTGACCGCAAGCGGGCAAAGGTAATGTTATGAACAATCAAATGGAACGCCCCGTAACCATTGTTATATCAGCTCTTGGCGGTCAGGGCGGCGGCGTCTTGACCAACTGGCTGGTCACTTTGGCTGAACAATGTGACTATTTCGCGCAATCCACCTCCGTTCCCGGCGTGGCGCAACGGACGGGGGCGACCATTTATTATCTTGAGATATTTCCAAAATTATCGGCGGTGGATAAGACTATTCCGCCGGTCATGGCCCTGATGCCCATGGCAGGCGATGTGGATCTTGTGGTGGCGGCTGAATTGATGGAAGCGGGCCGCGCCATACAAAGACGATTTGTAACCCCGAATAAAACCACCCTTATCACCTCTGGCCACCGCGTTTATTCCATATCTGAAAAGATGGCCATGGGGGATGGAATAGGCGACTCCGAAACGGTAATAAGAGCAGCCCATGAAGCGGCCAGGAATTTCATTGTCTTTGATATGGAAAAGCTGGCCGGAAAAATGGGCTGCGTGATCAGTTCAATCCTTTTCGGCGCGATTGCAGCCTCTGGAATATTACCTTTTTCCCGGAAAAATTTCGAAGAAGCGATTAAAGCCGAGGGCAAAATGGTTGAAGCGAATCTGCGCGGATTTGACGCAGGATTTCAGGCCGCAGAGAATGCAACAGACAAAATCCCGCTGGATGAGGCCTCAAATATTACAGCGTCCATGATCACAGGCATGATCACAGGCAAGGCAAATTCTCCCCGGGCCGAGCTTTTGATCAAAAGAATTAATGCCCTGCCCGCAGCCGCCAGAGAATTTGCTTACGCCGGCGCACAAAAGCTTTTGAATTATCAAGACCTTGACTATGCAGATCAATATTTAAGCCTATTGGAAGGCTTTGCGGCAAAGGATAAACCCCCCTTTGATATTACCCGGGAATTAGCCCGCTATCTGGCGCTCTGGATGGCTTTCGATGATACGATCAAGGTGGCGGATATCAAAACGCGAACCGAAAGAGTTGAAAAATACCGCGCCGAGGTCAAGGCGGCTGACGGCCAGATTGTCCATATGGTAGAATTCATGCATCCCCGAATAGAAGAAATCATAGGGACCATGCCCTTAAGCATGGCGAATATGGTTAAAAAATCATCATTACTCACATGGTTTTTTAAAAAATTTACGGGGCCAAGGCTATTGGATACCACTAAAATATCCTCTTTTCTAATGCTTTATTTTATCGCATCCTTAAAGCCCATACGCCGTAAGACAGAGCGTTTCCATCAGGAATTTATCCATATTATGAAATGGCTGGATCATATTTCTGATGTCATGACACAAGATTATGATCTGGCCGTGGAAATCATCCGGTGCCAAAGATTGATCAAAGGCTACGGCGAAACACATGAGCGGGGATTAAATAATTTTGCGCGTATCATGTCGGCTATTGATCAGGGCAATGTCAATGCCCACAGGGTAGCTGAACTTAAAATGGCCGCTCTTGCCGATGAGGAAGGTAAAACCCTTGAAAATGAGCTGAAGAAAAACCATCCATAGCCCCTAGGCCGTTTTTACTTGATATTCTTCGCCACCAGATAACCAGATGTCCCCGCCAGACCCGGGCCCGGATGGGTTGAGGCCCCAATATGATAGAGGGATTTCACTGGCGTTGAATGGTTTTTTGTTGATTTGAGGGGCCGCCACAGCATGAATTGTTCTATACCGCAGGAACCGGAATAAGGATCGCCTTTGACCAGATTTTTATTTTGCTTTTCCAGTTCACGTGGGCTGAGTATGGCGCGGCCTAATATCTGCTTTTTCAGATTGGGAATATGTTCGCATAATCGGTCGATGATACGATCTGCATAGGCATTTGCCGTTTTCTCATCCCATAAACCATCCTCGGGAATTTTTATAATATTGGCGGCATCCCCTTTAATATGAAAAGGCAATTCCTGTAGCTGCAGCCAAAGAATGGATTTTCCCTCCGGTGCGCGGCTGGGGTCAAGCACCGTTGGCTGCGCGACAACCACCGTGGCTCTTTCCGGCAGAAAACCGCGCTCTGCTTCATTAATGGCCTTGGAAATACTGTCCACGCCCGAGGTCAGGTGAATCATGGCCACATCATTTAACGCCTTGTCTTTCCATTCCACATCACCGTCAATCGCCAGATGAATTTGCATATCCCCATTACCATAACGATAGTTTTCCGCTTCTTTTGTGACATTGTCAGCAACATCTGTATTGGTCAGCAATTCACCATATAGCTGGGTTGGCGTTACATTGCATATGATGGCTTTGCGGGCCTCATAAATATCCCCTGTTTTCGTCTTCACAGCCACCGCCCTGCCGTCTTCTACAATAACGTCACGCACATCCTGCTCTGTAAAAAATACGCCGCCATTTTCCTCAATCAGCGATCGAAATGCCTTGACAAGATGAGCACTTCCCCCCTTCACAACAGGCATTCCTGCGGCCTCTAATGTAAAAAATATCAATTTGCCCATAAGCCCCGACAGCGGGCTGCTGGGGGAAAGGCCGGTATGAAGTATCCACGGGGCGATACAGGCTTTAAGCGCTTCACTTTCAAAACTGCTTTCCAGCCAGTTTTTGCAATTGTCCAGAGACATCCCAAAAAAAGCAGACATTTTTTGAATGCCCCGTGACCAGACTGATTTTGCCAAAAGCCTTAAAACCCCGAACGACCATAAATCAGACCCTAAAAGCCCGAAGATAATATCGGTATTCTGTTCAATATCCGCCATAGACCGCCCATAGGCCGCGCCATCCCCCTCGCCCATTGCAGCAACATTATCCTCGCGCGATGTCGTGAGAATAAAATGGCGGCCATCCGGCAGAACCGCCGCTGTCGGCTTGTCCGTATTGACATATTCCAGTCCATGCTTATGCAACAATTCCCCGATCTCGCCATAAGCCGGAGAAGTAACAAAAAGAGGGTGGAAGCCTGAAAAAACATCATGCTTAAAACCCGCAAGCGTAAGCTCATCGGTCTTGATGCAGCCGCCGATCCAGTCATTGCGCTCCAAAATACAGACTTTTTGGCCCTTGAGGGATAATAGCGCCGCCGCCACCAAAGAATTTATACCGCTGCCGACAATGATAACGTCATATTTTTTTTCCTTATCATTCGTTCCCTGCATTGCTTGTCCCATGAGTATTATTTTCTTTCTTTTGAAATGATTTATATGCTTAACTTTACGCCAATCCGGCCTTGATTTTCTCTTCCAATCTATGCTTATCAAACCAATTGTGCAGCTTTTGTATAGTGACCGCAGTAACCGCATAACCATCCTTACAATTTGAGGGAATAATATTTAACATGTAAAATATTTAATGGTATACTGGCTTAAAATATAAAAAATATGGGTAAAAAAGTCCGGAAAAAATCAGGAAAAAGAAATATGGTCAATAAACCACTTCAAAAATTCCGCCTGTTTCACACATTTGAGGCTGACGAGGCTCAGGAAATTGTCAGTAATGTCTATTGTGACCATAAACTTACGCCCGCGCGCAGAGGCAATGTGGACGCCATGCATAACAGAGCAAAACTATCCGCTGTTGCCTTAAATTATATGGAATATGGCTCAGAGGTAACCGTAGAGCCCGGGTATCTTGAACGTTTTTTCCTTTTTCAATTGCCTTTGGATGGTTCCGCCCGGATTTGCATCAATAACGATGAATTTAATTCTTCCTCCGCCGTTTCTTCCGCGATCAATCCGTCGGAATATACCCGTATGCGCTGGAGCGGGGATTGCAAGAAACTGCTGGTACAGGTAAAACGCGAAGCATTGGAAGAAAGGCTTTCCCGGCTTTTGATGCAACCCATTGACAAACCGATACTTTTTAATCATGAAATAGAGCCAAAGAAAAGCCCCCATGCCAAAGGCTGGTGGCGTCAGGTGTGGTTTCTGATTAATGAGCTGGATCAAGGCCTTAATCCCTGGAGGTCACAATTTCTGCTCGAAGACCTTGAAAGAAATCTGCTGACCAGCCTATTATTTTCCTTTAGCCATAATTATCAGGACCAGCTTATCTCACGGGAAACAACCGCCGCGCCAAAACATATAAAACAAGCCGAAGATTATATCATTGCCCATCTGAAAGAGCATATTTCCATCGACAATCTTGTGGAAGTCACTGGCGTTAGCCCACGCTCCATATACAATGGTTTCAATAGCTTTCGCGGCACAACACCTTTGAAATTCATACAGGAACGACGCCTTGAAAAAGTACGCGAGGATTTATTGAAGCGGGGTTCTGGAAAAAGCGTTACAACAATCGCCACCCGTTGGGGCTTCAATCAGCTTGGTCGTTTTTCCGTAACCTACAAGAAAATTTACGGCGAAAGCCCTTCTGAAACTTTGCGAAACCATTCTCACTGAAAAACAGATAATCTCAATCATGCCCATATTGTATAAGCCTTGCGTTCACTGAATAGCCTTCGGCCGCGCGAATTGCTTCACTGTTCCCCAAGACAAATTTACTTTTGACACACAAGCATAGGGAATTTTTTCATGAAGGGCTTAAAAGATAAAGTGGCCATCATAACCGGCAGCGCCACAAGCATCGGTGCCTCTGTTGCAACGGCTTTTATTGATATCGGAGCCAAGGTTGTCATCGCAGATATCGCAGAAGACGCCGGGGCCAAACTTGCGGATCAACTGGGGGAAAATGCTGCCTTCATACGCACCGACGTCAGAAACGATGATGATCTGAAAGCCGCCGTGAATCTGGCCATCTCTACATGGGGGCAGATTGACTTTATCGTCAATACGGCCTGCACATATCTGGACAATGCCATGGATTCTACCCGGGAAGAATTTCTCGAAGCCTTGAATGTCAATGCGGCTGGCGGATTTATGCTTGTGCAATTTGCCCGTCCTCACCTTAAAGCCACGAAAGGCGCGGTTGTCAATTTTGGCAGCATAAGCGCCAAGGTCGCCCAGCCCGGAAGATGCCTGTACCCCATGACAAAAGGGGCCATTCACCAGCTTACCCGCAATGAGGCACTGCTTCTGGCAGAGGATGGCATTCGCGTCAATACGGTTTCCCCCGGCTGGACTTGGTGCGCCATTATGGATGAGGTTAGCGGCGGTGACCGTAAAAAAACTGATAGCGTCGCTGCGCCTTTTCATATGAAAGGACGGGTCGGCGATCCAAAAGAAATCGCGGAGGCTGTCCTTTTTCTCTGCTCTGACCATGCAAGTTTCATTACGGGTACAGATTTGCCCGTTGACGGCGGCTATACCGCCCTTGGCCCCGAACAACAAACAGATGCCCTCGGCAATTTAGCAAACTAGGAGTTTTTTATGCGTAAGATTACAATAATCGGTGCGGGACAATCCGGACTTTTA
>JALSHF010000214.1 GCA_026982375.1 Emcibacter sp.
GCGCTAACGCCTATCGCCGCCTTAACCCGCGCATCCGCCCCCCTCTCCCCCAAATATTTCAACATCATATTACCGCCAAGCGAAATACCGTAAAGAACAATGCCTGCGCCATAATCCCGGCAGGTCACCTGATCCACCACATGGGCAAGATCTTCGCTCAGGCCGCCGTGATAAGGCCCGGCACTTGTTGCTGCCGATGGCCCAGCCCCCCGTAAATTAAGCCGCAACACCGGAAAACCAAGCGAAGAAAAATAAGCGGCCGCCGAGATAACATTGGGGGATGTTTCGTCACCGGCAAGCCCGTGAATAATGATAATCACCGGAAGAAGGCTGGATTTTTCAGAGGGATGGAGAGATGCCTTAAGGCTTTTCCCTGCCCCCAGATCAAAGCTGACCCGTTCGAAATCCTGACTTATGGCCTGCGCAGGCCCCACAATAGTATTTTTCATGGTTTGCAAGTCTGCGCCGCGCCATTTTAATCCTGTCACGAATTCCGGCACATTAAAGCCTTTGATAATCCGGCCAAATTCCTGAAACCCGCGATTATTTTTTTTGACCGCCATCCTCACCGCTCATTTTATGATCATAGGTTATCCAGCTGGTCTTTTTACCGAATTGATCATAAAAAGTTTGCGCCCCCTGATTATCTTGCGCCGTGATCCATCTTATCACCGAACAATCCTGAGCCTCTGCAATATCATTAAGCCGATCAAGCAATGCCTTGCCAACCCCGATCCGGCGCACTGTCGAACAAACATAGATATCATCAAGAAAAATGCCGACTTCGCCCGCCAGGGGCCGCAGGAAACTTCGGTAATGTATGATGCCGCGCGGCGCGCCATCCACCAATGCCGCAAGACCGCGCAGTTCCGTTCCATGGCCGCCAAGCCATGTCCATACGGTTCCAAGCTGTTGCGGCGTCAAATCAACTTTATAGAAAGCCGCGTAGTTTTTATATAGTTCGGCCCATTGTTTAAATTTAATCTGCCGAACTTCAACGACTTCGATCATGCTTTTCCTGTTTCCTAATTTTATTTCTTGCCACTATATCGTAAAAAAGCCGCACCTCAAGACTATTGAGGACGGCTTTTAAGAAAATCTAACGCAACGTGTTAAATAACGCCGTCGCGTTCTTCACGTTTGCGATCTAACTTACGCGCACGCCTGACAGCTGCGGCTGATTCACGGGCTTTCTTTTCAGAAGGCTTTTCAAAGAATCGGCGCATCTTCATTTCGCGATACACGCCTTCACGCTGTAGTTTTTTCTTCAGCGCACGAAGAGCTTGATCTACGTTATTGTCGCGGACAGAAACCTGCATTGGTCTGTCACACTCCTTTCTAGAGTTAGTGGTTTATATAAACCCTCAAAATACAAAAAGAATCTCAAAGGCAGTGACTTCTAGCATTCGCCGCCGCCTTTGTGAAGCATTTTATGGTAAAATCCCTAATGACCCGTAAAAACAGGGACTAAGTCTGAAAAGCTTTTGACCGGATGGCTTGCCTTGGGCATAATGATGTTATGGCAAAATTAAATACTGATATTCCAGATGAATTGCGCGAACCCTTATTACAGGCTGCGCTCACCCATATCCCGTTTGAAGGATGGGGCGGGAAAGCGTTGGCCCTCGCAGCGCAGGATTTAAAAATTGAGGCGGGCCTTGCCGATTTGGCTTTCCCCGGCGGGGCCGGCGATATGATCGACATGCTGGCGCAACAACAGGATCAGAAGATGGTTGATGCCTGCCCGGACAAAATCTTAAAAGATTTAAAAATCCGGGAAAAGATTACCCGGCTCGTCAAAAGCCGTATTGAGGCAGAGCAGGATGTTCGCGAGGCCGCCCGCTGCGCCGTGACTTACCTTGCCTTGCCCCAGAATGCCGCTCTTGGCCTTAAAATACTGTACCGCAGCGTTGATTTGATGTGGAAGACCATCCATGATCCCTCCACTGATTTTAATTATTACACCAAACGGCTGACCCTGTCCGGTGTTTACAGTTCAACTTTTCTCTTTTGGCTGAATGATGAGTCAGAAGATTTTGCTGAAACATGGGCGTTTCTAGACCGGCGCATTGGCAATGTGATGCAATTTGAAAAAACCAAGTTTCAATTCAGGGCCAAATTCAAAAAAATGACGGTCAATCTTCCCAATATTTGGCAGAATATCAGTAGTTTGAGGTATCCCCCCAAGACGTAATTCCTGTGCTTTCATGATAAAGATTTAGGCTATTTGACGGTCGGTAGCAGGCGGGTGACATGGCCCATTTTGCGGCCGGGGCGGGCGTGCCTCTTGCCATAATGATGAAAATTGGCATCGGGATCTTTAAGATATATATCCATGTCATGAATTTCATCCCCGATCAGATTTTTCATTTCCGCGCGGCCATAAAGGCTGGTATCGCCAAGGGGAAGGCCGCAGATGGCGCGAATATGCTGCTCGAACTGGCTGGTGGGGCAGGCCTCGATCGACCAATGGCCGCTGTTATGAACGCGCGGCGCAATTTCATTCACTCTGAATATTGGCGCGGAGGGTGATACAAAAAACTCCACCGCCAAAACCCCCACATAATCAAGTTTTGCCGCAATTTTCCTTGCGATGGCCACCGCCTTCTGGCGGCGTTCCGGCGTAATACGGGCAGGAACAATGGACAGATCAAGGATATGGTTTTTATGAATATTTTCCGCAGGGTCGAAACATTTAATATCGCCGTCCTGCCCCCGCGCGGCCAAAACAGATATTTCCATATCAAAGGGAATAAAGCCTTCAATGATGATCTCATGCGACTTTAACTTGGCCCACGCTTTCGGGAGCTCTTCCATTTTTTTGACAATCACCTGCCCCTTGCCGTCATAGCCAAGGCGGCGCGTTTTCAACACAGCAGGAAAACCGATTGTTTCCAAAGCATCCTGTGCTTCGGCTTCTGTCGCAACAGCCTGATAGGGCGCGGTATCTATGCCAATCCCGTTCAGGAAATCTTTCTCCTGCAACCGATCCTGAGAAACACGCAATACGTCTGCGCTTGGGAAAACCGGCACATGCCGGCGCAATATCTCAACGCTTGCCACCGGAATATTCTCAAATTCATAGGTGACCACATCCACCTGTTTGGCAAAATTGATTAACGCGGCCTCGTCAGTATAGCATTTTCGGCTCAGGCGATCCGTGACCTGCTCCGCCGGATTTCGCTCATCCGGACAATATATATGTGTGTGATAGCCAAGCTGGGCGGCCGCCATAGCCAACATCCGGCCCAATTGCCCGCCGCCAAGAATGCCAATCACCGCCCCGGGGCCAAGTTTTATCATTTTACCCTTATCCATAAATTGTTAGTCCGCAGGTTCAGGCGCGACGGCGTCGGTTTGCGCCCTGCGCCATAACTCAAGCCTTTCAGCAACGCCGTCCTCCATCAAGGCCACGATTGACGCCGCCATAAGGCCGGCATTTTTGGCCCCGGCCTTCCCGATCGCAAGGGTACCAACCGGCACGCCGCCCGGCATCTGGACAATGGACAGAAGGCTGTCCATGCCTTTTAAAGCCTGACTTTCCACCGGAACGCCCAAAACGGGGAGTATGGTCATCGAAGCGGCCATGCCCGGCAAATGAGCCGCACCGCCCGCACCGGCGATGATGACCTTCAACCCTCTATCCGCCGCCGTTGTTGCATATTCCACCAAACGCGCCGGCGTTCTATGGGCCGAAACAATCTTCTTTTCATATGAAATATCAAGTTCATC
The DNA here is from genome assembly GCA_026982375.1 of Emcibacter sp. Lineage (GTDB taxonomy): Bacteria > Pseudomonadota > Alphaproteobacteria > Sphingomonadales > Emcibacteraceae > Paremcibacter. The sequence goes on from JALSHF010000214.1 coordinate 3,733, forward strand.
AAGAATATCCGTGGCATGCTTCATCACCGCCCAGTCAGACTGACTGCCCATAATCACGCCGATAACAGGTTTATTCTCACTCATATCCTCAATCCCTACCGTTAAGATCAGTATAATATGCCATATCAGAAATCGCGGATTATAACGCCGCTTTTGTGCAGCGCAAGCTTTCTATATGTCCGCGCGCGCAAGGTGATAAAGCTTTCTGGATAATATATCAAATTATGTTATTATGTATATTTGAGTTTATTATTAATATAGGTTTATTAAAGCGCAAATGAGAGTACCAACAACAGGCCCAACCAGTCGAGCCGAGCCCTTGCGGCGTAAAACAGTAAGCCGCGCCAAGAGTGCTTCGCAAGTCGCCGCGCCGTCGGCTGCCCGCAATATTCAGGACTCTGCCAGTGTTTTGGGCATCCCGCCAGAGGAAATGACAACCAAAGTGCGCACGGCAATAATGATGCTGATGTCCGAAGTGGACAATATGCGCAAAGACCTGGAGCTGGCGCACCGGAAGATTTCGGAACTTGAAAAACTGGCGGATCAGGATAGCCTGTTGTCCATATCCAACCGGCGGGCCTTCGTTCGGGAAATGACCCGAATGATTTCATATTCACAGCGCTATGGCATTCACAGTTCCCTCATTTATCTTGATCTGAATGACCTTAAGAAAATCAATGACACCTACGGCCATAAAGCCGGTGACGCGGCCTTGTCTCATTTGGCCAATGTAATTGTGAAAAATTTACGTGATTCTGATATTGTCGGCAGATTGGGCGGCGATGAATTTGGTATCATTCTGCCCAAAGCCAGTCAAAAAATGGCCGAAACAAAGGCCCTGTCATTAATTAAATATCTGAACGACACGCCGCTCGAATATGAAGGCAAGAAATTCATCCTTAAAGTCGCTTACGGCATATACCCTCTCCTGGGCACAGAAAGCGCCGACCAGGCCCTGGATAAAGCCGATCAAAAAATGTATGTTAACAAAAAAGCATCAAAAGAAGACTAGAGTAATGTCAGGCAATTATATCAGGCAGTAATTCATTCTCCAGACGGGCGATTCTGTCCCGAAGGTTAAGCTTTTGCTTCTTTAATCTTTGCACCTGAAGCATATTGGTTTTTCCACTTTCGATCAAGGCCTGAATGGCCACATCAAGATCCCTATGCTGTATGGTAAGCTCCTGAATTTTTTCAGAAATTTCATTTTCATCCATTAACATATCCATAACAGGCCCACTTAAAAAATATTGTACGAAATCACCATAGAATGTAATTTTTTATATCACATTTTGCGGCAAATTGCCTTATGTTTCTTTGGACTTCCATCGCGTGACCTGTTTAATATTAATATCGAATAAATCCAGCATCCGCCCTAATGTATGATCAATCATATCTTCGAGGCATTGGGGTTTGGCATACATGGCGGGAACCGGCGGCGCAATGATCGCCCCCATTTCCGAAAGCGCCGTCATGGTGCGAAGATGCCCCGTGTGAAGCGGCGTTTCCCGCACCATAAGCACAAGTTTGCGTCTTTCCTTCAAAACCACGTCTGCCGCGCGGGTGAGCAAACTCGAGGTGACGCCGGTCGCAATTTCTGACATGGATCGTATGGAACAGGGCACGATTAACATACCGCGCGTTTTAACCGACCCACTGGAAATCATCGCCCCAATATCGTCAATGGCATGCGTGCAATCCGCCAGAGCTTTTACTTCTGCAACTTTCATATCCATTTCATAACCCAAAGTTACCTGAGCCGAGCGAGACATAATCAGGTGAGTCTCAATATCAATCTGTTTCAATAGCTCTAACAGACGCACGCCATAGCAGATTCCAGATGCCCCGGACAATCCGATGATAATTTTATCTTTTTTAGCACCCATGGGAGTAAATCCTTGAAATATTAAGAAAGTTACGCGAAACGATAGATTGTTTTTTTAAAATACCTGTAACACTATGTCAAAAACAGACAATGATTCATAGATTTTCGTGACAATTCACCATTTTTATGTTCTAATTTACGGCCAATCCTCGCAAACAGGAGACCTAAATATGCACATAGAAGCTCGTCTTTCAGCACTCTCAGAAAAACATCAAAAGCTTGACAGTATAATCCTCAAAGAAGAACACAGGCCTGCCCCGGACACAGTCATGCTCTACGAATTAAAGAAAGAAAAATTAAAGCTTAAAGACGAGATAGAGCGATTTAGGCGAACGGAATAGCCAGCTAATCCAGAGCCAGCTAATCCAGAAAAGGTCCGCAATGCGGGCCTTTTTTATTAAATTACTTTTCCGAAAAAAACATATTAAATCAAGGAAAATGGCGCGGTAACAGAATATCAGAGTTCCAGAAGCTGAAATTTTTAAAACTAAGCCTTTTCTTCTGCTTCATCGCCCATGACGGGCTCTGCAGCTGGCACATCCGCTTCTTCTTTGGCCTTTGGCGGCGCGGCCTTTAACACGGCGGCATCCAATTCAACTTGTTTGCAAAGACCGAGCAATACCGGATCAACAGGCTTGATTTCGCTCATATTCCAATGCTCCCTGCTCCGAATGGCCAGAATCGTCGGCTTTGTCGTACCCACAAGACGGCAAATTTGCGCATCGGAAAGTTCAGGATGATTCTTCAGAACCCAGGCAATCGCATCTGGCTTATCCTGCCTTTTGGATACGGGCGTATAACGCGCCCCGCTGGACCGCACCTTGGCCGGTATTTCATCTTTCAATAATTCCAGACGACAAGAGCTGTCTTTTTGACAACGTTCAATTTCCTGTAACATCAACTGCCCATTGACTATAGGATCCAGCCCCACAATATTCTGGGCGACTTGCTCATCGGCAATGCCTTGTACTTCCAGTTCATGCAAACCGCAAAATTCGGCTATCTGTTTAAAAGACAGGCTTGTATTGTCAACCAGCCAGACGGCTGTCGCCAAGGGCATCAAAGGCTGTGTCATTTGACCTCCTGCGGAATTTTCCGCTTTCTTTAAAAAATTTAAGGAACTTCAGCGCAACATAGAGGAATTCGCCAATCAGGCAAAGCTTTATACGCACAAAAAAGTCATATTTGTTTCTGACCAAAAGGGCAAGTAAAAAAAGCGGGCCGTAAACTTACGGGCCGCTTTCACTGATTTCCGGCATTATTTTCCGGAAAAATAATAATAGATTACATAATCTATATTTTTTAGTTGATTACCCATGATAATGGTAACACGAATGACAATTCAGTATCCGTAAGGCTTGTCGGCGGCGCCGGCAATGGATTAATTCGTTTCATCAGTTTCGGAATTTCTTTATCAAAAACGGCTTGCCCTGTTGGCGTTATCACCTCATGGCTAACAATGGCACCTGTGCGGTCAATATTTACCCGAACCTTTGCGCGGCCTTCAAGTTCTTTACGAATAGCAGAACGCGGGTACACCTGTTTTTTAGCGACCAAATGAACGATCTTTTTCTGCCACTTCCTAATGTCATTAGCTTCAGCTTGTGCTGAAAACCCTGCCACTCCAAAAGTAAGCACTGCGGCGGCGCTCACATAAATGCATAACTTGCTCAAAAATTTTGTCATAATTCTTACTATCCTCATCTACTAATATCCATTTCATATAAATTATTTTTCATATGAACAACCAAGGTATAATTTTGCCTTCCCGAATCAAGATACAGACAAAATGTAAACCGAAGCTTAAAGACCAGGATTTTATTTATTTATTCTATGAGGATATTTTTGAGAATTAATATATTTGCCTATTATATTGACCCCGCCACCTTATAAAGATTAAACTTATGGGGTGAATTTTTATAGTAAAGAATGACATTCAACCTCAGAAAAACAGGTATACGACATGAAAAAAGGCCTTTTATTCAGCATTGCTATAATAATATTTTTTGGCAGCCTTGTATCAGCGCGCGCCGATACGCCATTAAATGGAAAAGATATACAACATTTCATGAATGCCATGAAGCCTCTACAAGAATTGGGCGAAAAACATGACATTGGCGATAGTGATGATATGTCTATGGAACAAGGCGATATGAATAGATTTTCTCCCATGACCAACTCATTGGGAAAAATCAGAGCCCATAAAGCCTTTGATGAATTTAAATCCATCATTTTTGATGCCGGTTTTTCTTCTGTTGAGCAATGGGCTAATGTCGGGGACAGAATAATGCGCGCCTATATGTCTATAAAAATGACCGCAGAAATGACACCCGAAATAATACAGAAAATTCAAAAAAGTCTGGCAGAAATAGAAAAAAGTGACTATTTATCGCCAGAGGTAAAAAAACAACTTGTCACCAGCATGAAACGCTCGCTGACACTTGGAAAAAATATGTCATCCGACGATAAGGCTGATATAGATACCGTCAAACCCTACCTAGCCAAGCTAGAAAGACACTTCGAGGAAACAGAATGAACAGAACCGAAATTATGCGCCTGCGTAAATATCTGAATGATAAATTCGAGACCGAAAAATTTACGCTAGATCCCGGAAATCAAAAAGACGGCAGCATGGAATTACATTTTAATGATGAATTTATCGGCGTGATCTATCGGGACGAAGACGAGGGCGAAGTATCCTACGCGCTGAATATCGCCATTCTGGAGGAAGATTTGCCCAACGCATCAGATGCGTCGTTAATATAAATGGGCATCAGATGCGTCGTTAATATAAATGGGCATCAGATGCGTCCTTGATATAGTCAAGTCAGGCGGCTCTTATCTCAATAGCCGCCAGTTTGATAATAC
>JALSHF010000215.1 GCA_026982375.1 Emcibacter sp.
TATATCACTGGGTGATGCGCTGGATGTGGAATTTAGCGATGGCCACAGGGGGGTTGTCGCCACGGGCGGGCCAAGCAAACCCAAAAAAACACCAAAGCCAAAAAGCCATGACAATCGGCAGGGGTCATTATTATGAAATTTTTGATGAGTTGTCTTTTATGGTTCAGCCTGATGGTCGCTTTGCCGGCCCAAACCATGGCGCAAAATATCCAGACCATGGCGCAAAATATATTGGGCCTGCCTGATGAATTGACCCAAGGCGGTTTTTATGTGGGAAAAGTTGCCCCGGACAGCGAAGTCTGGTTTGAGGGCCGAAAACTAAGGCTCTCTCCAGAAGGTCATTTTGTTGTCGGAATGAATTGGCAGCAGGGGGTCATGGCGACATTTAAATTGATTGATGCCGCCGGGCAAACCCGCCATCAAAGGCTTGGTGTTAAAAAGCAAAAATATGATGTGAGCCATATTGACGGGCTGCCGCCGAAGATGGTCACGCCGCCCAAGCAAGTTTTGGCAAGAATTGCGCAGGATTCAGCCCGCGTTAAAAAAGCCCGCAAGACCGACAGTGACCGGCAGGAATTTCGCGGGGCCTTTATCTGGCCTGTGCGGGGCCGGATCAGTGGTCATTTCGGCAACCACCGTATTTTGAACGGCACCCCCAAAAGCCCCCACGGCGGCATGGATATCGCCGCCCCCAAAGGCACAAAGATTATCGCCCCGCTCGGCGGCAGGGTGACCATGGTTTCTGACCTTTATTATACCGGCAATAGCGTGATCATTGATCACGGGCTTGGGGTCAATACGGTTTTCGCCCATATGGACAGCGTTACCGTGAATATGGGGCAGGTGATTAAGCAAGGGGATCAGATCGGCACCGTCGGCGCCACCGGCCGCGCCACCGGCCCTCATCTGCACTGGGGCCTGAACTGGTACAATGAACGCCTAAATCCCGCGTTGGTGCTGGATCATGGCAATGAGTAATTTAACAGTTTTTAAAATTTTAATAGGATATGATCATGGGTAAATAGCAGGCCTTAGACTATTTGGCGGAAAATTTAAATCAAAAAGCGTTTAAATTCCCTCAGGGCGTAATAGATGATGCCGATGACAAGGATAAACTCAATGATCGCCCGAGGCCAATAGCCCAGAGTGCTGATGGTGATATAGGTTATGGTGCCGCTCAGTATGAGTATGGCAAGATAGATGAGCCCGCCTGACTTTTCTTTCTTTTGCAGGGTCGTGATCCATTGACCACGCGGCGACGCCCGCCAGAGGCGCAGGCCAATATACAGCGCGAGCGCAAAAGTGATAAATTGCGACCCGATATATTTAAACTGGGCGGGCAGGGGCCAGAATATAACCGATATAAGAATGATCGCCGCCACTATTATGGCTGGTTTCTTATAGGCGTGTATTTTCATCATGGACATCCAAAATATCCTTTTTCATAATGCAAATCCTAGGGCCAAAAGGAACAGGGGTAAAGTTTTTTGCGATGAAATGACATGAATTATGGGTAATATGGTGACATGGCCCCTATGGCGATATGTCTTTCTTCTTGCCTGAAATATGAGCGGGCATTGATTGGGTTGCTGAATATTATGGCATAATATTCTTGTGTCACATTTAGGACAAATTGCGTATTTAATATCTTCTTTTGTATTTAAATGCCAATAATGTATTATTTTACATGGGTTTAGCGACTGGCTTGGCAAGATGGCATTATGTTGAATATAAATTGGCATGATTATTGAAAAGAAGTGATCAGGCAGAAAAATTTTGCCCTGAATCAAAAATTAAGGAGAGAGACGTGTTCACACGAACAAAGGCATTATTCACCACAGTATTATTTGCAGGAACCTTAAGCGCAGCCCTGCCGGCACAAGCCGAAGAAACAGGATTTCTTGGCGGCGAATTAAGTGCCAATATTGCCATACTGAATGATTATCGTTTTCGCGGTGTATCATTGAATGGCGGGGATTACGCCCTGCAAGGCGGCATTGACTGGAGCCATGAAAGCGGTTTTTATGTTGGCACATGGGCGTCCAATATTTCAGATTTTAACGGTTCTACCATGGAAACGGATTATTATGCGGGCTATGCCGGTGAAGTGAATGGTATGAGCTATGATGTGGGCGGGGTGCTTTATGCTTATCCGGGCGGCACCAATACTGATTACTTTGAGGTTTATGGTTCTGTTGGTATGGATCTTGGGTTTGCGGCGGTGACGCTTGGCAGTAATTATGCCTTTAGCAGCGACAATCTGGCCAATGAAGATAACCTATATATCTATACCAAAGGCGATATCGTTATTCCCGATACCCAATTATCGCTCAACCTGCATTTGGGCTATGAAAACGGGGCCTTTGCCAATAAAAAATGGGACTGGATTGTGGGCGCATCCTATAATTTCCAGGGACTTGACCTTGGTATATCCTATATCGACACGAATATTGTCGGAGAAGCTTCTGATGCAACTGTTGTTTTTAGTGTCGGCGTCAGTTTCTAGCTTTTAAGGACAGTATGAAAAAAGCCGGCTGAATATTTCGCCGGCTTTTTTTATCTATTTTACTCTCATTTTATTCTCATTTTACTCTCATTTTATTCTCCGGCGATCATCATGCCATCAATACGCAGGGTCGGGGCGTCGGTGCCATATTTAATCACCAGATCATTGGCGGCGGTCATATTCAGGAACATATCCTTTAAATTGCCGGCAATGGTCACTTCATTGACAGGGTAAGTAATCTTGCCATCTTCAATCCAGAAGCCACCGGCCCCCCGGCTGTAATCACCGGTAATGCCATTGACCCCCATGCCAATCAGGTCCGTGATATAAAAGCCCGATTTTATATCCTGCATTAATTCTTCGGGGCTTAAAATGCCGGGGGACATATAAAGATTTGTTGATGAGGGGGACGGCGGTGATGACGTGCCGCGGCTTGCCCGGCCATTTGCGGTCAGGCCCAGTTGCCGCGCGCTGGCACTATCCAATGTCCAGCATTTTAAGACACCATCTGTGACAATATCCAGCCTGTCGTTGCGGCAGCCTTCGCCGTCAAAAGGTTTCGAGGATGGCCCGCGCATCATATGAGGCTCGTCAATGATCGAAATGCCATTTTTGAAAATTTGGGTTTCCATACTGTCTTTCAGGAAACTGGTGCCGCGCGCGATGCCCTGTCCATTGATGGCACCGGCCAGATGGCCCAAAAGACTGCGCGATACTCTGGGGTCAAATATCACAGGCACATTACAGGTTTTGGCTTTGCGCGGGCCGAGACGGCGCAGGGCTTTTTCCGCTGCTTCCTGGCCGATTTCTATGGGCGCCCTTAAGTCGGCGAAATGTCGTTTCGACGAATAGGCATAGTCCCGTTCCATGGTATCATCCTTGCCGGCGATGACCGATATGCTTAAAGAGAAATGGCTGGATGGGTAACTGCCGGCAAAGCCATTGCTGTTGGCGGTGGCGATGAGGCCTTTGCTGAATGCCGCGCTCGCTCCTTCTGAATTGGTGATGCCGCTTGTTCCCAGCGCAACATCCTCGATGACGCTTGCCAGCATTTTTAATTCATCGGCGGATTTTTCAGTTTTGTCATACAGGTCAAGATCAGGTCTATCAGCCGGCTTTATGGCCAAAAGATCGGGGTCGGCAAGGCCGGCATAGGGGTCTTCCGGCGCATTTTTTGCCATGTCAACAGCCCGCTCGATCAACTGGTCAAAGATATGATTGCCAATATCACTTGACGAGACGATCGCCTGTTTCTGCCCCACCAGAACCCGCAGGCCAAGGTCGGTTGATTCGGCCCGTTCCACATCCTCGAGCTTGCCAAGCCGCCAGGAGACGGATTCAGACTGGCCCGAATAAATCACCGCATCACAGGCATCCGCGCCGGCCTTTTGCGCGGCTTTCATCAGATAATCAAGCTTTTCAAGATACTGTTCAGACAGGTCTTTGTAATCAGTCATTTTCGCTCATTTTCCATATGGGTTTGCCCGAGGTTGGCAGATTAAGATTTTGCCATTTTTCCGTGACGCGGTCGATGATCTCTTGATCCATGGCGATTTCCTCTCCCCATTCCCGATTGCTTTCTCCGGGGAATTTATTGGTGGCATCCAGGCCGATTTTGCCGCCAAGGCCCGAGACAGGTGAGGCAAAATCCAGATAATCTATGGGGGTATTTTCAACCAGAGTGGTGTCCCTGACCGGGTCCATGCGGGTTGACATGGCCCACATGACATCCTTCCAGTCACGGCAGTTGATATCGTCGTCAACCACGATGATAAATTTTGTATACATAAATTGCCTGAGATATGACCATGTGCCCATCATGATGCGTTTGGCATGGCCGGCATAGGCTTTTTTGATGGAAATCACTGCGATTCGGTAAGAACATCCTTCCGGCGGTAACCAGAAATCAATAATTTCCGGAAATTGTTGTTGCAGAAGCGGAATGAAAACTTCATTGAGAGCCTCGCCCAATATTGACGGCTCGTCCGGCGGCCTTCCGGTATAGGTCGACAGGTAAATGGGGTCTTTGCGCATGGTGATGGCCGAGAGGGTGAAAACAGGGAATTGTTCGACACTATTGTAATATCCCGTGTGATCGCCGTAGGGGCCTTCGTCCCGATAATCATCCAGTGACACATGGCCTTCAAGCACAATTTCAGCCGTCGCGGGGACTTTCAGAGGGATTGTCTTGCAGGCGACAAGTTCGGTTTTTTTGCCGCGCATCAATCCGGCGAACTGATATTCGGACAGGGTGTCCGGCACGGGCGTGACCGCCCCCAATATTGTTGCGGGGTCCGCGCCAAGCACAACGGCAACGGGCAATGGCTCTGATTTTTTTTCTTTCCAGCGGCGCAGATGCTGCGCCCCGCCCCGGTGCTTTAACCAGCGCATCAAGGTTTGCGTCTTGTTGAGAACCTGCATGCGGTAAATGCCAAGATTAAAATCATCTTCGCGGGAATTGCTCGGCCCTTTGGTCACCACAAGGGGCCATGTTATCAAGGGCGCGGGCTCCCCCGGCCAGCAACCCTGAATGGGCAGCCGGCTTAAGTCAATGTCATCACCCGTCAGGATAATGTCATGAACGGGGGCTTTTTTAACGGTTTTGGGTTTGGCATTCATGGCCTGTTTTAAGATAGGCAACATTTTAAGGGCATCTTTAAAGCCGCTTGGGGGTTCGGGCTGGCGCAGGAAAGCCATCGTCTCGCCGAGTGCCCTTAATTCGGACGGTTGCCTGTTCATGCCCCATGCAACCCGCTCGACCGTGCCAAAAAGATTGACCAGAACGGGCATGTCGCTTTTGCTGCCATCGGCCTTTATGACATTCTCAAACAGGATTGCCGGCCCGCCCTCGGCGAGGACGCGGGTTTGAATTTCGGTCATTTCCAGTTCGGTGCTGACCTCTTGCGTCACGCGAACCAAACGACCTTCTTTTTCCAGATGGGCAATGAAATCCCTGAGTGATGAATAAGACATAAAATTGTTATAGGGGAAATGGCATTACGGGAAAAGGGCTTTTGTTTCTTCTGGTAAACTAATGATCAAAAAAAGGCCCTCATGGTGATGAGAGCCTTTTTATTCATGACCGGAAGGTCAGTCTTCCTCAGGCGTATTCTTAGCCCGCTCGATGCCTTCAAGAATTTTTTGTTTGGCGACGTCGGGGCCGTGCCATCCGGAAATTTTGACCCATTTGTCTTTTTCCAGATCCTTGTAATGGGTAAAGAAATGTTCAATCTGGCGAAGCAGAATTTCCGGCAGATCCGTATAGGTGTGAATATCTTTGTAGGTGGGATCTGTTTTCAGGTCGGGAACTGCCAGAATTTTTTCATCGCCGCCGGCTTCATCTTCCATTAACAGAACGCCGATGGGCCGCGCGCGGATCACGCATCCCGGGACAAGGGACGCGCCGACAACAACCATCACATCGCAGGGGTCGCCGTCCTCGGACAGGGTATGGGGCATGTAACCATAATTTGTGGGATAACGCATGGGCGTGTGCAAAATACGGTCAACAAGGATCGCGCCGCTTCGTTTGTGCATTTCGTATTTTACCGGCTCCCCGCCTGAGGGAACTTCGATGATGACATTGATTTCTTCCGGCGGGTTAAGGCCGGCGTTGATTTTACTGACGAGGGGCATTGGGATTCACCTGTTACATGTTAAATTCTATTGCGCCGCAATATAACTATTATAACCGTTTTGTCAGTATTTTTTTTAATAAAAAAACCCCGCAGGATGCGGGGTTTTAATCATAGAATATGGTCGTTGCCTTAAAAGGCTACATGAATTTGGCCACGATAGCCACCAGAAGAATCGCCACGATATTGACAATTTTAATGAGCGGGTTAATCGCCGGGCCGGCGGTATCCTTGTAGGGATCGCCAACCGTATCGCCCGTCACGGCGGCTTTATGGGCATCAGAGCCCTTGCCGCCGTGGTTGCCGTCTTCAATGTATTTCTTGGCATTATCCCAAGCGCCGCCGCCGGATGTCATCGAAATGGCAAGGAATAATCCGGTAATGATCGTTCCCATGAGCATCGCGCCCAGAGCCTGAAAAGCGGAAACCATGTCACCGCTTACCCAGTATGTGACAAAGAACAAGGCAAAGGGTGCCACAATAGGCAGCAAGGACGGCAGGATCATTTCCTTAATCGCCGCCTTGGTCAACAGGTCAACCGCTTTGCCATATTCAGGCTTTGCCGTGCCTTCCATGATGCCTTTGATTTCCCGGAACTGGCGGCGAACCTCGATCACCACACTGGCCGCTGCCCGCCCCACAGCCAACATGGACATGGAGGCAAACAGATAAGGCAACATACCCCCGATAAACAGGCCGATCACGATGAAGGGATTCTGTAATGAGAAGGTTATATCGCTATATTGCGGCAGATAATGGGTAATCTCTTCGGTAAAGGCTGCGAAAAGAACCAATGCGGCAAGACCGGCTGATCCAATGGCGTAACCTTTGGTGACCGCCTTGGTTGTATTGCCAACCGCGTCAAGCTTGTCTGTTGTGATGCGCACATCTTCGGGCAGATTCGCCATTTCGGCGATGCCGCCGGCATTATCTGTTACCGGGCCATAAGCATCAAGGGCAACAACCATACCGGCCAGTGACAGCATGGCGGTTGCGGCAATGGCAATGCCAAACAAGCCCGCCTGACTGAAAGCGATAAAAATACCGCCGCAGATCACAATCACCGGCAGGGCAGCTGATTCCATGGAAATGGCCAGCCCCTGAATGACATTGGTGCCATGGCCTGTTTCAGAGGCCTCTGCGATGACACGCACGGGACGATATTCTGTGCTGGTGTAATATTCTGTAATCCAGACCACAAGGGCGGTAACGCCAAGGCCGGTCAGAACGCACCAGAATATACTGAGGGTTGACAATATGCCGCCGCCGACCAATTCAATATTATTGAAGAAGTCATATTGTGTCAGCATGCCATATATCAACGCCGCAGAAATAACCGCGCTCCAGATCAGGCCTTTATACAAGGCCCCCATGATATTCTCCGAGCCTTTTTTCATTTTGACAAAAAAGGTGCCGGCAATGGATCCAATGATGCTTAACGCGCCGATCATAAGCGGCAGCAGCATCATTTTTTCAACAGAGCCTGCGGCAAAGGCGCTGGCGGCAATGAGCATGGTGGCGACAATTGTCACCGCATATGTTTCAAACAGATCAGCGGCCATGCCGGCGCAGTCGCCCACATTATCACCCACATTATCCGCGATGGTCGCCGGATTACGAGGATCATCCTCGGGAATGCCGGCTTCGACCTTACCCACCATATCGCCGCCAACATCGGCACCTTTGGTAAAGATACCGCCGCCAAGACGCGCGAATATTGAAATCAGGGACGCCCCGAAACCAAGGCCGATAAGGCCTTCCAGAGTATGGCGCGCATCCATGCCTGCGTTGATCATATAGATATAATAGACGGCAACACCAAGCAGACCAAGCCCAACCACAAGCATGCCTGTCACGGCGCCAGAGGTAAAGGCGACATCAAGGGCCTTGTTGATATTTTCAGATGCGGCCTGAGAGGTCCGCACATTTGCCCGAACGGAAACATTCATGCCAATATATCCGGCCATGCCGGATAAAATCGCGCCGGCGAGAAAACCGATAGAGACATGGTTGCCCAGCAGGAAATGCAGGGCAATGGCCACAATAATGCCGACGATGCCGATGGCTTTATATTGACGGTTTAAATAGGCGGCGGCCCCTTCCTGAATGGCGGCCGCAATTTCCTGCATGCGTTCATTGCCGGCATCAAAGGCCATGACCCGGCGTGTGGCATATATGCCATAAACAAGTGCGACAAGGCCGCACCCTACGATCATTAAATATATATTCGTCATACTTCCCTCTATTTTGTCTGTTGATTTTACCATTAATCCGCCTTATATGACGGTATTAAATAAACCTCTCCCTGATATTAGTGGCTTTAGACCCTGCACAATTATGTTGCGGAATGCAAGAGGTGAATCTGCTTTTTTAGAGAAAATGACCGCCAAGAATGCTGACAAACAGGATCAGGCCAAGGGGGTGATTGGACCTGAACAGCCTTAGGCAATTATCGCTGTCACTCATGGCCAAAGATTTTATTTGCCACAGACAATGACCAGCAATCACGCCCAGGCCAACATAATAGGCGGGACCGATGGCGGCCATATATCCCGCGCCCACCAATAGCAGAAGCATGGCCCCATAAAAGAATAATAACCATTGCGGCGTATTCTCTTTTAATCTTAAAGCCGTTGACTTCACCCCGATCAGGGCATCATCTTCTTTATCCTGATGGGCATAAATAGTGTCATAGCCCAATGTCCAGAAGATACCGGCGGCATAAAGCACTATGGCGGGCCATGCAAGGCTGCCCGTGATGGCCGACCAGCCCATCAGAGCGCCCCAGTTAAAGGTAAGTCCCAGCATAAGCTGCGGCCAATAGGTGATCCGTTTCATAAAGGGGTAAATCACCACCAATGCCAGCGAAGCTATGCCGAGCCATATGGTAAAAACATTGAATTGCAACAGAATCACCAGACCGATCAGGCATAAAATACCCAGAAAGATCAGGGCCTGAAGGACGCTGACCCTCCCGCTTGGCAAGGGGCGGCCCCTGGTGCGGGCCACGAGGGCGTCATATTTTCGATCGGCCATATCATTGACCACACATCCCGCCCCGCGCATGACAAAGGCCCCAATGGCAAAAAGCGCCATAAATTTAAGCGTGATTGGCCATGCTGCATTGATATTATGGCTGGCCAGAGCAAGTGACCAGAGCCCCGGCCAAAGCAGAAGCCATGTGCCAATGGGCCGGTCTGCCCGCATCAATTGCAGGTAGGGCCAGGCGAAATCCGGTGATAATCGATTGACCCAGCCCTGTTTCACCGTATCCGTTGGTGCCTCTTTTAATCTATTTTCATTTTTTGCCATTTGTCTTACTTAAGATAAAAACTTATAATTGGCAAAAATATAGTGAAAAGGATGTTATGTCGAATAATATTAAAGCCCGCCTTTATGTGGCGCATGATTTAACTACGGGCGGGCAAATATTGCTTGAGGGCAATCAGGGGCATTATCTGGTCAATGTCATGCGCCTGAAGGCCACAGATCATATTCTGCTGTTTAATGGCCGGCAGGGTGAATGGCTCGCGGAAATAACCAGTACGGGCAAGGGCCGCGCGGCTGTCGTTGTTGAGCAAATCGTGATGGCGCAGAAGCCGGAACCTGATCTGTGGTATCTTTTTGCGCCCATTAAAAAAGCACGAATTGATTATATGGTGCAAAAGGCAACGGAGCTTGGCGTGTCGCTCATTCGCCCTGTTCTGACGGCGCGGACCAATCTTGATCGCTTAAAAGAAGATAAAATCCGCCGGCATGCCATTGAGGCCGCAGAGCAATGCGAACGCTTCACCGTGCCAATTGTGCCGCCGATGATAAAATTACAATCGCTGCTGGATGACTGGCCCGAGGATAGATTGCTGATGTTTTGTGACGAAGAAGGCAGCGACGATCAAAATACCTTCCCCGTGGGCCGCGCCATTGACGAGGTCGCCGCATGGCAGGAACGTCCCAGAAAATGGGCCATCCTGATCGGGCCGGAGGGGGGGTTCACCCCTGATGAACGCCGGCTCATACGCAGCAATGCCAATGTGGTTCCCGTGACATTAGGGCCGAGAATCCTGCGCGCGGATACCGCCGCCGTTGCCGCCATTGCCCTGTGGCAGTCTTATGCAGGTGATTGGCAGTAAGGTAAAATTTCATTGACTCCCACCAAATTTTTTATCATCATCCGCCCGAACATTTTGTAATGTTTTCCGAGGGGCGTTAGGGGTAAAAGAACATGGAAGATAGATAAATGAAAAATATGAAAAACTCTACAGCCATTCTGGCGGGGATATTAGCTCTTGGAATTTCTGGCGCCATGACAGGCCTCAGTCCGGCAGCTTTCGCAGATCAGAAAAATAACATGATCACCTATCAAGACGGTGACGACGGTAAAAAACCTGAAGCCAAGCCCGAAGAAAAAAAGGCAGATAAAGAATCTGCTGACAAAGACGATAAAAAAGACAAAAAAGATAAAGAGAAAAAAGATAAAACCCTTGCGGAATTTGTCAAAGATCTGGACAAGAGCGAGGGGCTTTTCACCTTCTATCGTGATCCTAAAAAAGGCGATCTTTTCATGGAGATCAGCGTGGATCAAATGGATGAGGAATTCATCTATTTCATCTATTTACACAATGGCGTTACCGGCGTTCCGGGGCTGGGTTTTCGCGGGTTGACCGGAAATAATCAGGTTTTCTCCCTCAACAAACATTTCAACCGCATTGAATTCATCGAAGAAAATACCAATTTTTATTATGATCCGGACAGCCCGCTCAGCCGGTCGGCGGATGCGAATGTGTCTTCTGCCCTGCTTGCCACCGCAGAAATAAAAGCAACCAGCAAAGACAAAAAACGCTTTATCATTCCGGTGAGCAAATTATTCTTGAGCGAGGCGCTGACAAGGCTGACCCCAAAACCAAATCCCGCTGATAAGAAGGCCGGAAAATTTGGCCCCGGAAAATTAAATAAAGCCAAATCCAAGATTGCCAGAATTAACAATTATCCGGAAAATTCGGACGTGATTGTGGATTATGTCTTTGACGATCCGAAGCCTGTGCCCGACAAAAGCAAAGTTGGCGGCATTCCGCGTTCTGGCACCATGTCCGTGCAACATAGCTTCATTCAAATGCCAAAAAATGACTTCAAGCCGCGGCTGGATGATCCACGGGTGGGTTATTTCACGAACCGCGTGACGGATATGACCAGCTATAGCGCCACCCCGTACCGCGATTTGATTGATCGCTGGCCTCTGGTGAAAAAAGACCCTTCGGCTAAAATTTCCGAACCAGTAAAGCCGATTGTTTTCTGGATTGAAAATACCACGCCCCATGAATATCGCGACACTATTCGGGACGCGTCTCTGGCATGGAATATTGCCTTTGAAAAGGCCGGTTTCAAGAATGCTGTTCAGGTGAAAATTCAGCCGGATGATGCGGATTGGGATGCCGGCGATATTCGCTATAATGTTATGCGTTGGACCGCGTCTCCGCGCCCGCCATTTGGTGGTTATGGCCCCAATTTTACCAACCCGAGAACCGGCGAAGTCCTCGGGGCGGATATTATGCTGGAGCAGGTATTTGTCACCAACCGCATGGCCCTTGGCAGCATATTTGAAACATCAGGCCTTGGCCTGCCGACCGCAGAAAGTGAAAGCCTGACGGGGGTTTCGGGCGAACAATTATCCTGTAGTCTTGGCCATCAATTGCAAATATCTTCTTTATTCGGGCAGGCTGTCCTTGGCGAAAGATCTGCGCCGGATCTGGACAAAGATGAATTGATCAAGCAATCGCTTTATTATCTGACCCTTCACGAGATTGGCCATACCCTTGGCCTTAATCATAATATGAAGGCCAGTCAATTGCATGACTTTAAGGATGTCCATAATAAAGCGATCACAGGCCCCGTCGGGCTTGCGGGATCCGTGATGGATTATCCGGCGATTAATATTGCCCGCAAGGGGCAGGTTCAGGGTGATTTCTATACGACGCGCCCGGGGCCATATGACATATGGGCCATCGAATTTGGCTATTCTCCTGAAATGGAAGATGCCAATGCCCGTAATGCCCTGCTGGCAAGGTCTGCGGAGCATGCTTTGGCCTTTGGCAATGATGCGGATGATATGCGTTCGAATGGTAAAGCCATCGATCCGCGCGTTATGATCGGCGACATGTCCGGTGATGCCATTGCCTTTGCGGAGAATGAAATGGCGCTTGCCGGGGAAACCATGGTTGGTCTGCTGGATAAATATACCAAGAGCGGTCAATCATTTCATGAACTGCGGGATGCCTTCCTGATCGTCAGCGGCACCAAGGCGCGGGCGGCGGGCGTTGTGTCGCGTTATGTGGGCGGCGTTTATGTGGACCGGGCTTTCGTGGGCCAGAAAACGGATGCCAAGGCACCGTTTGTGCCGGTTTCGCTCGCCGATCAAAAGCGGGCCATGAATTTGCTGAAAGATCAGTTTTTCAGCCCGAATGCCTTTGACTATTCCCCTGAATTGATCAGCCATTTGCAGCAACAACGGCGCGGCTTTGATTTCTTCACCATGACAGAAGACCCGAAGATTCATGCCCGCGTGATCAAGGCTCAGAGCAATGTCTTAAGCCATCTTACCCATAAAAATGTCTTGCAGCGTTTGACCGACAGCCGCCTTTACGGCAATGAATATTCGGTGGCCGCCATGCTTGGGGATTTGACCGATGCTGTTTTTGAGGCTGACTTGAAAGGCAATGTGAACAGCTACCGCCAGAATCTGCAAGTGACCTATATGAACCGGCTCATTGGGATCATTAAGGATAAGGCCGCATCGCATCAGGCCAAGGCAGCGGCATTTGCCAATCTTGATCGTATTCAAGGCTGGATGAAAAAATCGAGGAAAGGCAATTCAGAAACCCGCGCCCACCGCGCTTACCTGAATTATGCCATTGATCAGGCTTTGTTCCCCGGCAAAGGCTGATTGGCTAAATAAATTGATCCCTCGGCTGCGTGCAGTCGGGGGATTTTTTTATGATTTTCTAACGTATGCTCAGGTTATATTTTCCGGGCAGGATTTTGGCGCCGCAGCGGAATTTTTTATGTCGGTAGCTAAGCTGCCAGTCGCGGGCGCTGGTCAGATTTAAGCAGAATTTGGCGATCAGGTCGCGCTTTTCCGGGCCTATATCAATATATTTCAGGTCGGCAAGATATAAAAGCGCATCCTTGAAATTCACATTCTGTAATTTTGTCTGGCTAAAATAAGCCCGCGACAGGTCGGCAAAGTAAAAATTCACATGGTCAAAATACGTACTTAAGAATTTTGTATGGCTCAGGTCTGCGCCGCTTAAATCAATTTCTGTCAGGCGGCTGTCAATAAAAATGCTCCGCCTTATGGCGGCATTGTGCATTTTTAAATCCGATAATTCTGATTGCCAGAATTTGGCTTTGTCAAGGCGGCTGCCGGTAAAATCACTGGCCCGAATTTTCACATCCTGAAACAGGCTGTAGGCCATATCGGCATGGGCAAAGCGGCTGCCGGTAATTTCAACATGGGGCAGGGAAGCCCGCGTCATATTGGCTCCCTCAAAATCACTGTCCTTGATATAGGCCCCGTCAAACCGCGCGCCCGTCAGGTTGGCCCTTTTGAAATTGACCCCCACATTGCGCGTGATGCTCAAATTGGCGTCTGACAGATTGACGTCCGACAGGTCCAGTCCGGACAGATCCGCATGACATAAATTCAGGCGGCGCGGGTCATTGATATCCGGCGGCAGAACTTCTGTCGCCCATATACGGTGCTCAAACAAAAGCTCAGGTAAATTATGCGGCAGCCAGCCCGGCGGATTCGGGCAGTCATCCGCCCATGCGGCGGCGCTTGTTAAATATGCAAGAATCGTAAGTGCGGCGCATAAGCCGTAGAATTGTTTGAGCATAAATATGATGCCATTCTTTTTTGTTTGAAGTGACCTATATCATCATATTTCACATAATAATCCAATAAAAAGATGCCCTTGTCTTTTTATCTTATCACTTGTGCCCTATATTAAGCAGATGAATGATGATGACACACCGCCCTCGCCGTGGGGGCCGCGCCCAGATCCGGATAAAGGGTCAAATAAGTCACAAAGGCCGAACAGGCCCCATAAGGGCTCTTTGAAAAAACGCTCCCGGTTGCCAATTTTTCTGGTGGGGGTGATTGGATTTTTATTTGTTTTATTGATTGCCTCGTGGCTCTTGCCGGACAATATGATTGCGGGAGCATCCATGAGCGGCTTGATGTATGACGGGCTGCTTCTGGCTTTTGTCGGGGCCGGTCTTTGGGCGCATGTGAGCAGTTCCCCAAGCGCGGCCTTGCGGAATCTGGCCACATGGGTGATAATTTTTGGGGTGCTTGCGCTGGGCTATAGTATCTGGACAGGCGGCGGGCGTATTGGCGGCGAACTGGATGTGGCAAAAGGCGTCAGTGTGGGGACAAATATCAGTTACCGCGCGGACCGGAGCGGTCATTTTTTTGTCAGGGCCAAGGTGAATGGTACGCCGGTGGTCTTCATGGTGGATACAGGGGCGACGGATGTGGCCCTTACCCGCGCAGACGCGGAAAAAATAGGGTTGCCCATGGATCAGTTAAGCTTTACAAAACCCTATAAAACGGCCAATGGGACGACTTACGGCGCGCAGGTTATGCTGGCGACCATAGATATTGGCCCGATCAGAGTAAAAAATATCACAGGCTCGGTTTTGCCGGATGGATTGGGCTATTCTCTGCTTGGCATGAGTTTTTTAAATACCCTTTCGGGCTATAAAGTGGTGAATGGTGTATTGACATTATACCCTTAAAGGCCCACATGTTTTTATTCCAATGAATGAATAGCGAAAATTTTATGTCGACTGATGAAATATCTGCCCAAAGCCAACCCATCAAAAATAAACAGCAGCTGATTGATTATATTGCCGCAGGCTCCAAGCCCAAAAGTGACTGGTCCATTGGAACGGAACATGAAAAATTCGGTTTTTGTACCGATAGCCTCCGGCCAGTGCCTTATGAGGGGGCAAGAAGCATCCGTGCCATATTAACCGCCATGCAGGAATTTGGCTGGACGCCGATGATGGAAGGCGATTACATCATTGGCCTGAAAAAGAACGGCCAGTCGGTGACGTTAGAGCCGGGCGGGCAGCTGGAACTTTCCGGGGCCATGCGTAAAACACTTCATGAAACCTGCGGCGAGGTATCCAGCCACCTGAAACTCACTAAAGCCGTGAGCGAAAAGCTTGGCATTAATTTTCTGGGCATGGGATTTAATCCCAACACACGCCGCGAAGATGTGCCGATCATGCCAAAAGGCCGTTATGTCATCATGCTTGATTATATGCCGAAAAAAGGTAATCTCGGCCTTGATATGATGCTGCGGACCTCAACCATTCAGGTCAATCTGGATTATTCAGACGAAGCCGACATGGTGAAGAAATTCAGGGTTTCATTGGCCCTGCAACCCATTGCCACCGCTCTTTTTGCGGCATCCCCCTTCACGGATGGCAAACCCAACGGTTATTTAAGTTACCGCAGTCATATCTGGACCGATACCGACCCGGATCGCTGCGGTATTCTGTCGTTTGTTTTCAAGGATAATATGGGCTTTGAGGCTTATGTGGACCATGTTCTTGATGTGCCCATGTATTTTGTTGCCCGAGATGGAAAATATATTGATGTGGCGGGACAATCCTTTCGGGATTTCCTGAAAGGCGAGTTGCCGGGATATCCGGGTCATAAGCCAACCATGCAGGATTGGGAAGATCATATGAGCACGCTTTTCCCCGAAGTGCGCCTGAAGAAATTTCTTGAAATGCGCGGGGCGGACGGCGGGACAGGCAACTGGATTTGCGCCTTGCCAGCCCTTTGGACGGGGTTATTTTATGACCAGACCAGCCTTGATGCTGCCTGGGATATGGTGAAGGGCTGGAGTCATGACGAGCATGAGTATTTACGGTCAAATGTGCCGCTCAAGGCCTTGGCCACGCCATTTAGAAATGGCACAGTGCTTGACGTCGCAAAAGAAATGGTCGCTCTTTCGGCAGAGGGCTTAAAGCGCCGCGCCATGCTTAACAGCACTGGCGAGGATGAAAGAATCCTCCTTAACCCGTTGCATACGGTTATTGACAAAAGAAAAACCGTCGCGGAAGACATGCTGGAAAAATATCATGGTGAGTGGAAGGGCGATATTTCAAGAATATTCAAGGAGTATGCTTTTTAGATTCTTTATCTTAAGTCATTTAAATCGTCGAGCATGCCGCCTTGATCCTGACAGTCAACAATATTTTGTGCCATCTCGGTCATTAACTGGAAATATAAGTCCGGGCCCTTGTCAATATAAAGGCCGAGCGGATCAACCACATCAAACCCCGCCCCCGTGCCGCCCATCACCACTGTGGCAATGCGCGGATGCGCGCCCGGCATGCCTAAAACGCAGGTTACCCTTTTTTCTCTGGCCAGCCTTTTCAGCCTTTTAATATGCTTGGCGCTCGGGTTCTGGTCAGATTTTAACGCAATAGCCCCGACAGCTTTCAGGCCAAAAGATTTCTCGAAATACTGAAAGGCGTCATGATAAACGATCATTGATTTTTCGCGCAGCGGCCGTAATTTCTCACGGATATCCTCTTCCATGGCATAGAGGCGGGTGATGGTCTTTGCCGCATTCTGGATATAGGTCAAGCTGTTCGCAGGGTCCAGTTTTGACAGGGTTGCCTCAATGATCTGCACCATGCGGCGGGCATTGGACGGGTCGAGCCAGATATGCAGGTCCTGGGCCGCAGGCGCCTTATGATCTTTGGGCTTGCCGTCCTCCATATGCCAGATTTTACTGGTGCGGTAAGCGATAAGATGGATGCCTTTTTGCCGTGCCATGGGGACGGCCAGGAAATTAGCATATTTGCGTTTGAGGAGGCTCTTGAGAAATATTTCCATATCGGGATCTATATAAAATATAACATCCGAATTATGAATCTGCCTGATAATAGAAGGTTTGAGGCGGAAAATATGGGGGTCAAGGCCGCCGCTCACCATTAAGTCCAGTTTGCCCTTATGGCCCATCACGTTCGCGACCAGGGAATGAAGCGGCTTGATGGTGGCAATGACCTTTAATTCCTTTGCCACGAGTGTTGTATGCACAGCAGGATTTGCGGCGGAAAAAAAACCGGCAACAAGAATAGACAATAAAAGATTTCGCGGGCATTTAAACAATATATCACCAAATTTTACAGTAATAACATAACATATGTGGGAAGAGCCATGCTCAAGTCAAGAAATATTGTCAAGTAAAGGGCTGCAAGAATGAGAATATAGGTCCGCTGTCTTTTGGGTATTGTTGGGCTCAGTGGATTTTTTTGCCTTAATAATTCCCTATTTGTATCATATCTGATAAAGAGGTAATCTAATATATATAAATGCTTTGGCTCTTTGTCTGTTTGGCGTATCATACGGCATAAGATTCGCCGTTAATTAAAAGGCAGACAGCCTGATAGAATATGGAATAATTATGGTTTTCAAACGAATTTCCCTGAGCGCAGTTAAAATGACAAGGTCGCTGCTTTTGGTGTTAATGACCGTTGGATTATTGGCGGGCTGTTCTGGTACAGATCGCTTGAAATATCAGGAAAGAAGCGTAACCGAATTATATGATATGGCGCTGGATTACCTGAACAAGGGACAATTTAAATTTGCCGCGGTATCTTTTGATGAGGTGGAACGCCAGCATCCCTATTCGTCGTGGGCGCGGCGGTCACAATTAATGTCTGCCTATGCCTATTTCAAGGCGAATAAGCTGGAAGAGGCCATTTTATCTGCGGAACGTTTTGTTTCGCTTCATCCCGGGAATAAAGATGCCGCTTATGCTTATTATCTGATTGGGATATCTTATTATTTACAGATCGCCGATATCAGGCGGGACCAGAAAACAACGGAATTGGCCATGCAGGCACTTAGTGAGGTTGTGCGCCGTTTTCCTTTTTCCAAATATGCGGCGGATGCCAAGTTGAAAATTGACCTGACCCGCGATCATTTGGCGGGCAAGGAAATGAAAATCGGCCGCTTCTATCAGAATAAAGATGATTATTTCGCAGCGATAAGCCGGTATAACCGTGTCATTAAACAATATCAGACCACAAGCCATGTACCCGAAGCCCTGCATCGTTTGACCGAAGCCTATTTAGCCGTTGGCATCCTGCCCGAAGCCTATAAGTCGGCGGCGGTACTTGGGGCCAATTACCCGGATAGTGAATGGTATAAATACAGTTACGATCTGATGCAGAAATATAACGTGAAACAGCCATGATAGTCGAGGTTTCCTGATTTCGGGGTGTGTCCTGAATGCTCAATAGCCTAACCATAAATAATATTGTTCTTATCGATCGTCTTCACATTGAATTTGAAGGCGGTCTTTGTGTGCTGAGTGGGGAAACCGGGGCGGGAAAATCTATTTTGATGGATAGTTTGGGGCTTGCCATGGGTGAGCGGAGCGAACGGGACCTTGTTCGCCACGGCGCAGAGCAAGCAAGTGTCAGCGCGAGCTTCTGCCTCCCAGCCCGGCATGGCATATGGGGATTGCTGGACAGCCAGTCGCTGCCCTATGACGCGGGTCAGGTGATATTACGCCGCACGTTAACCCGGGATGGCCGGAGCCGCGCCTATATAAATGATCAGCCGGTCAGTGCCGGGCTGCTGCGAGAAGTGGGTGGTATGCTTGTCGAGATTCATGGCCAGCATGACGAAAGGGGCCTGCTGAATGCCAAGGGACATCGTAAAATTCTGGATGATTATGGCCAATATCATGATCTGACCAACCGCGTCAGGACGGATTATGATTTTTTGGTCAGTCTTCAAAAACAACTGGCCCTTGCCGAGGAAAAACTGGCGCTTGCCAAGGCGGATGAAGATTATATTCGTCATAATCTGGCGGAACTTGATATTTTATCGCCCCGGGAAGGCGAGGAGACAGAGCTTGCCGACGAACGCAGCCGAATGATGCAGGGCGAGCAAATGTCGGAAGGGTTGAATGATATTCTTAAAAATCTTCAGGATAAAAACGGTGTTGATGCCGCGCTGGGCTCTATCATTCGGCGCCTGAGCCGTATGGGCGGGCAGGATAAAGCCATTCTTGATCCGGTGCTGGAAACCCTTGATCGGGCGGCCAATGAGACCACAGACGCCATAGCTCTGCTGGAAACCACTTTACGGGATCTTGAATTTAATCCCCATGAACTTGAAAATACGGAAGAACGGCTTTTTGCGCTTCGTGCGGCCGCCCGTAAACATAGCTGTCTGGTTGATGACCTGCCGAATATTGCTCAGGAATTTTCGGAAAAACTTCAGGCTCTCGAATTTGGTGATGAGGAAGTTCAGCGCCTGACCCGGGAAGTCATTATTGCGGATGGTATCTTTCGTGACGGGGTGGCGCAACTGTCCGCCGCGCGCAGGTCAGCCCAAAATGAACTTGATGCTCTGGTCAATGGGGAGCTGGCGCCGCTTAAGATGGAAAAAGCCAGATTTAAAACGGATCTGGTGCCGCTTGACCCATCTGAATGGCGCGGCAATGGCGGCGAGAGGGTGGAGTTTCAAATTTCCACAAATCCCGGCGCGCCCTTTGGTGGCCTGATCAAGGTGGCATCAGGCGGCGAATTATCGCGGTTTATTCTGGCCTTGAAGGTTGTTTTGGCCAGCAGAACCACCGCGCCCACCCTGATTTTTGATGAGATTGATAAGGGCGTTGGCGGCGCCGTTGCCGATGCGGTGGGGGAGCGATTGAAACGTTTGGCAGAAAAGGCGCAAATCCTTGTGATTACCCATTCACCGCAGGTTGCGGCCCAGGGGGCCTATCACTGGCTCATCGAAAAGAATGAAATCACCAAGGGCGGGGCTGTATTCACCAATGTGAGCGCCCTTGACGAGACGGACAGGCAAGAAGAAATCGCCCGAATGCTGGCCGGTGCCAAAATCACGGATGAGGCACGCGCCGCCGCCGCGCGTTTGATGCAGACATGAGGGAAATTGACTTCATTCCTGTAGCCCGGCTTGATGAGGCGCAGGCTAGCCGCGAGCTTGAAATATTATCCCGTGAAATTGCCCGTCATGACAGGCTGTATCATGATAAGGATTCACCGGAAATTTCCGATGCAGAATATGATTTGTTACGAAGGCGCAATGATGAACTGGAAGCCGCCTTCCCTCATTTGAAAAGAAAGGACAGCCCGGCGAACAGGGTGGGCAGCAGCCCGTCCAGCGGTTTTGCCAAGCTGGCCCATGCGCGGCCAATGTTATCACTGGATAATGCTTTTGGACCGGATGATGTTCATGAATTTGTTGCGAAGGTAAAACGTTTTTTAAACCTGCCTGATGATGAGGTGATGGCGCTCATGGCCGAGCCAAAGATTGACGGGCTATCGGCTTCCCTGCGTTATGAAAAGGGTGTTTTGGTGCAGGGCTTAACGCGCGGGGATGGTAAAACCGGCGAGAATATTACCGAGAATTTAAAGACCATCACGGATATCCCAAAAGAACTTAAGGGAGATGGCTGGCCGGATATTCTGGAAATTCGTGGTGAAGTTTATATGGCAAAGGATGATTTTTTTGCCCTGAATTTGCATCAGGAACAGGCGGGAAAGCAACCCTTCGCCAATCCGCGCAATGCGGCGGCGGGATCATTGCGTCAATTGGACAGCAGGATAACCGCCGCGCGAAAATTACGGTTTTTTGCCTATGGCTGGGGGGAGGTTTCTGCGCCCTTTGGCCGAACCCAAGGGGATTGCCTGCACCGGATGCAGGACTGGGGTTTTGCCATAAATGAATTGGCGCAGGTATGTGATGATGCCGCGGCGGCCATTGCCCATTATGACCATATCGGCAGCCTCAGGGCAAAATTGCCTTATGATATTGACGGCGTGGTTTATAAAGTAAACCGCCTTGACTGGCAGGATCGTCTGGGCATGGTGGCCCGCGCCCCGCGCTGGGCCATTGCCCATAAATTTCCGGCGGAAAAAGCCCGCACTATTTTGAAAGATGTGGATTATCAGGTGGGGCGCACGGGCGTCATTACGCCCGTGGCCCGGCTGGCACCGGTCACAGTTGGCGGGGTGGTGGTGTCCAACGCAACCCTTCACAATGCGGATGAAATTGCGCGGCTTGGCCTTAAAATTGGTGATGAAGTGATCATTCAAAGGGCGGGAGACGTGATTCCCCAAGTGGTCGAGGTTGCAAAAACGACGGCAGACAGCCAGCCGATAATTTTCCCTGCGAGCTGTCCGTCTTGCCAAAGCCATTTAGAGCGGGAAGAGGGCGAAGTGGCCTGGCGCTGCACGGGCGGTTTGATTTGTCCGGCGCAGCGGGTGGAACGCCTGCGGCATTTTGTCTCGCGCAATGCGTTTGATATTGACGGCCTTGGCAAAAAGCAAATTGCCTTTTTCTTTGCCGAGGGCATGATCGAAAGTCCGGCGGATATATTCACCCTGGAAGAGAAAGATCAACAAGGGCTGACCAGACTTAAAAATCGCGAGGGCTGGGGCGATCAATCGGTGTCTAATCTTTGGGCGGCCATAAATGACAGGCGAAAAATTGCCATGGACCGCTTTTTATTTGCCTTGGGCATTCGCCATATCGGCCAGCAGAATGCGCGGCTCCTGTGCCTGAATTACCTGACAATCACCAACCTGATTTCCGCGATGGAAGCGGCGCAGGATGAAAATAGCGCGGCGCGGGCCGAACTGCTGAATATTGACGGCATCGGCCCGAAAGTCGCGGAAACCCTGATCAGTTTCTTTGGCGAGCCGCATAATAAACAGGTGCTAAATCAGCTTTTGACGCAGGTTGACGTTGAAAAATTCTTGGCACCCGATATGAATTCATCCCCAATAGCCGGAAAAATAGTTGTCTTTACCGGAAGCCTGGAGAAAATGACACGTCAGGAGGCCAAGGCATCCGCAGAAAAGCTAGGGGCCAAAGTATCCGGTTCCGTCTCCAAAAAAACCGATATTCTCATTGCCGGCCCCGGCGCAGGATCAAAGCTCAAAAAAGCCACCAACCTCGGCATCAAAACCCTCACCGAAGAAGAATGGCTCGCACTTATTAATTAATATCCCTTCTCTAGCCATGCGCTCACTCGGAAGCTTGGCGGGCAGACATGCGTTAGGTGCAGGGGTGTATTGCAAAAAAACACTCTACTCATTTTATGCCCCATAGCCTAAATATAGATCATCACCAAACGGATGAGCCATTTGGTCAATATATTATAGAATTAATATTCAACAGATTTTTTATAAAAAAGGTTTAGATCAATGACAAATTTTGTATCAACATACAATTTCATGGATCTGTTGAAGGACAAAGGTTTTGCTCCTCAGACAGATGTAACAACAAACGACTTACGGTCCATTTTTAATGGATTGGTTGGTGACCTGTCTTCGAAGATAGAGCTGCCGGCCGAGCATTATGACTTTATGGATCTTATGCATGACAAAGGCTTTGTGCCCGTTCCAAGCAATGACAATGACTTGACTGAAAAAGTCGCCTGATTGTCAGGACGCTTATTTGCCCGTGATGCGCTATTGCCCGTCACGGGCTTTTTTGTGCCCCGTTATTTATGCCGTAACATCAGGCTGTGCCACTCGCCGCGCATATATCGCCGGATCAGTTCCATCCCCTCATTCTCATAGGCCGCGCAAACGGCGGCTTCCTGCGTTCCCAGCAAGCCCGATAAAATCAAGCTTCCGCCCATGGACAGATTAGCGGCAATATCAGGGGCCATTTCCTGCAGGGGTTTCGCCAGAATATTGGCAACGATCACATCATAAGGCCCGCCGCCGCCAAGATCAGTATCCTGAAAGCCATCGCTGGTCAATGCGGCAAGCCCCGCCTTGCCAGAGCCGAGGTCAACGACAGAAATCTGGTTGGCCGCCGCATTCTGAATTGTGGTTTCCGTGGCAATGGGGTCAATATCACTGGCCACGATGGTAATGGGCCATAGGCGGCTCATGGCAAGGGCAAGCAGCCCCGAGCCACATCCCAGATCAAGGGCAGTTCTGGGCCCATTCGCGCCTTTAAGTTCCTGCGCCAATTCCCCGATGGCCAAAAGACATCCATGGGTGGTTTCATGCTGGCCCGTGCCAAAAGCCTGTCCGGCCTCAACCAGAAGGCTAATCCGGTTATCGGGTATTTTATCGCTATCATGGCTGCCGTAAATAAAAAACGGATCGGCCTCTACGGGCCTTAGCAATTTCTGAGATTCCGAAACCCAATCCCTTTCAGCGACGACAGACAGGCCAAGGTCAGCCTTGATTATGTCAAAATCAGGCAGAATAGCCAAAATTCTTTGTCGCAGCATGGCCAGATCGGGTTTTTGGGTGAAGAAGGCTTCCAATAGGCGGATTGTTCCGCCTCCGCTTATTTCAAAATTGGATAGGGTCGGGAATTCCTCTGGGTCAAGTCCATAAAGTATTTCTTCCATAAGGGGGATCAGATTTTGATCGACCTTTAAATTAATTTTCCAGCTTGTCATATATTTCTTTTAGTCCCTTATTCAGATCAACTACAGAAGTATGGGGAACTATACAGGCTTTATATTTTTTGCGGCTAATAATCTCTATCGCCATGCTGTTTTTCAATGATTGAAGTGTAAAATGCGACCAGTATCATCGATTCTGAGACAAGCCACCGGCTGGCCTATTGCAAAGACTGGGCCGGCTCCTGTATGATATGAGGATTGAGCAAAAGGATACTGACAATGAAATTCTTACTGACGCCATTGATGATGGCCATCGCGGCTGCCGCCCTTTCCCCCCTTGCGTCGGCAGCGACCAAGGATATGACCCTGCCTGTATTTTCGAAGGTGAATGTTAATGTGCCTATTGATTTTGTTGTCGCTGTAGGTAAAAAAC
Organism: Emcibacter sp.; assembly: GCA_026982375.1. Taxonomy (GTDB): domain Bacteria; phylum Pseudomonadota; class Alphaproteobacteria; order Sphingomonadales; family Emcibacteraceae; genus Paremcibacter. The sequence goes on from JALSHF010000215.1 coordinate 24,013, forward strand.
AGGCTTTTACCATGGAAGGGCTGGATGGATATCTGGAGGCGATCAGTGTCGAAGTCAAAGATGGTACATTGGTCATCAGAAAGAAAAGGCGTTTGAAAATGATCGAAAAAATCTCTGTGAAAATCACCATGGAAGATTTGACCAAATTCGTTATTAATGGCTCTTCCGATGGCAAAATCAATAATGTAGACAGTAAAATATTCGCGCTTACGATCAGCGGATCCGGTGATGTGGTTATTGAGGGTAAAAGTGATGAACTGATCGTGACAATCAATGGCGGCGGCAACGTTAAAAGCCAAAGCTTTCATTCGGCAGAGCTATCGGCAAATATCAATGGCTCGGGCGATATTGCTCTTGCGGGGGAATGTGGCAACCTTGATCTGTCCATAAGAGGCTCTGGCATTTTTTCAGGCCGTGACTTGACCTGCGCAAATGTTAACGCCAATATCCGCGGAACTGGGAAGGCGACTTTCTATGCCAGTTCAGCCTTTGAGCTTCGTACAAACGGCAATTCGGATGTGAATGTTTATGGTAACCCTAAATCCATTCAAAACCGGTCTGGTGGCAGTGCCAACCTTGTGGTTCATGAGGATAAATGACATCTTTCTATCTGTGTGTTATAACACGATTTAAAAGGGCTTTAAGCAGGTGCCGCCATGAATTATCTTAAACTTTTTGCTATCGCCGCCTTTGCCATTGGCGCCATTTTATATCTGGCGGCTGATGATGAGCATGTTGTTGTTGGTGGTGATCAGGACTATGATCTGGGCGAATACGTTAAAATTACCGTGAATAGCCCGGTAGATTTAAAAATACGCTCGGGCGGTGAGTATGGCCTTAATGTCAAGGCTGATGAAGCCGACCTGAAAAAACTCAAGATTTATGTCAAAGGCAAAACTCTGGTTATTGAAAACAAGAAGGATATTTTCAATTCATGGAATGGCGCGCCGCCGGAAATTATGATTTCTCTGCCCTTGTTGCAGAAATTCACGCTCAACAGCTCTTCTGAAGTAGAAATAAACCATATCCACGGCAGTTTTTTCAAGGTTATGCTGAATGGGTCGGGCAGCATTCTTTTTGATGGGGCCAGTGATGTATTATATGCCAGGATCAATGGTTCGGGCACGATTGACAGCGGCTCATTTGATGTCAGAAAAGAGGCCGTCATCGTTATTAATGGCAGCGGTGATATGTCCCTGGCCGGCAAATGCCGTAATCTTGAGGCTGAAATCAATGGGTCCGGCGACTTTACGGGTCGTGACTTTACCTGTGAAAAGGTCGAGGTGGATATTGCAGGGTCGGGCGATCTTGATGTTTATGCCAGCGCGGCGCTTGACGTGGATGTCATTGGTTCCGGAACGGTCAATGCTTTTGGCAAGCCCCAAAGCGTCAAAGACCGTTCACGTAAAGGGACCCATGTGACCATAAAATAATGGTGAAATTAATTTTGGCCGCTATGCGGGCCAGTTATGTGGGCCAGTTATGTGGGATTGACGAAACTGTCCATGACTTTTCGCCGCGAGCCATTTTCAAAATCAACGTCCAGCTTGTTGCCGTCCAAAGTGATAACCGCGCCATAACCGAATTTGTCATGGAAGACGCGGTCGCCAGCCTTAAAGGCAGAGGGTGTATTTTTTTCTTTGCGGGCTGTTGATTTAAAGGGCGCGCTTGTGGAAAAGTTACTTTTTGCCCGGCTGCGATCCAGCTGTGGCTTCGGGCTATTGGGATCATATGTTGTATCATATCCTGCTGCCCAGTTTGGTGGCGCGTTTTCATGGCCGCGACTTGTTGCCTGACCATACATGCCCTGCGGTCTGTTGAATTCCACATGGGCCACCGGCAGTTCATTGATAAAGCGGGACGGGATGGGGCTGGTGTATTTTCCGTAAAGATAGCGCGAAGAAACGTGGAAAATATGGGCTTCTTTTTTGGCGCGGGTCAGGCCGACATAGGCAAGGCGCCTTTCTTCTTCAAGTCCTTTTGCGCCGTGCTCTTCCAGTGATTTTTTGCTGGGAAACAGCTCCTCTTCCCAGCCGGGAAGGAAGATTGTTTCAAATTCCAGTCCCTTTGAGCCATGAAGGGTCATGATGTTGACTTTATCCTGAACATCATTCTGTGAATTTTCCATAACAAGCGCGATATGTTCCAGAAAATCTTCCAGCCCTTCAAAAGGCTCCATGGCCCGAACCAGCTCATTAAGATTTTCAAGCTTGCCCTGCGAATCAGGCGACTTATCCTGACGCCACATTTGACTGTAACCGCTTTCCTCCAAAATGACTTCGGTCAGGGCCAGATGATCACCATCCTCTGCCTGTTCCCGCCAGCGGTCAAAATCCTCTAGCAGTTGCCGCAGCGTATTTTTGGCTTTGCCGCGCAAGCCATTGCTGTCAATGATCATATGGGCGGCCCTGGCAAGGGAGCAGCCTTCAGCGCGTGAAATGGCATGCAGTTTTTTGACGGTCGCCTCCCCAAGGCCGCGTTTTGGCACATTTATGATGCGCTCAAATGCCAGGCTGTCATTGGGGTTGTGAATATGGCGCAGATAGGCCGTTACATCACGGATTTCAGCGCGTTCATAAAAACGAAAGCCGCCAACTATGCGGTGGGGCAGGCCAAGTGTCAGAAACCGTTCTTCAAATTCGCGGGTTTGAAAGCCGGCCCGAACAAGGATGGCCATTTCGCTTAAATTTTGTTTTTTGCGTTGACGGTCTTCGATCATTTCACCAATGTTACGGGCTTCTTCGCGGCCATCCCATACGGGGTTTACGGTAATTTTCTCGCCGCCCTTCCTGTCGGTCCAAAGGGTCTTTCCGAGCCGGTTCTCATTGGATTCTATCAGGCCGCCGGATGCGCCCAATATATGATTTGTGGAACGATAATTCTGTTCCAGACGGATTATTTTCGCCCCCTCGAAATCTTTTTCAAACCGCAGGATATTCCCGACCTCAGCCCCGCGCCAGCCATATATGGATTGATCATCATCACCGACGCAGCAGATATTTTTGTGATTTTGCGCAAGCAGCCTGAGCAAAAGATATTGCGCCACATTGGTGTCCTGATATTCATCCACCAGAATATACATGAACCGCCGTTGATAATCCGCCAGAATGTCCGCATGATTTTGAAATAATGTCAGGCACAGTAAAATCAAGTCACCGAAATCCACGGCATTTAAAGCTTTGAGCCTTGCCTGATAGTCAGCATAAAGACTTATGGCCTTGCCTTCGGCGTAATTATGGGCCTCTTCCGGGGGAACCTGAGAGGCCCGCAGGCCGCGATTTTTCCAGCCGTCAATCAGGCCGGCCATGACGCGGGGATTCCATCTTTTTTCATCAATATCATGGCTGCGGACGATCTGTTTGACAAGGCGCAGTTGATCATCGAAATCCAAAATAGTGAAATTGCTTGTCAGGCCTGCTTGCGCGCTGTGTTTGCGCAGGATTTTAACGCCTATGGCATGGAAAGTGCCCAGCCAATACATGCTTTCGACCGCATCGCCAATGATCCGGCCAACCCGTAGCTTCATTTCCTGAGCCGCCTTGTTGGTGAAAGTCACCGCGAGAATCTGTCCCGGAAAAGCGCTTCCGGTGGCCAGAATATGGGCGAGACGCGCGATCAGAACACGGGTTTTCCCCGTTCCCGCGCCGGCCAGAACCAGCAAGGGGCCATCGATGGTTTCAACCGCCTGTTTCTGGGGCGGGTTTAAGCCATTTAGATATTCAGGCAGAGCGTCCGCTTTTGGCTCTGCTGCAAAGGGGATATCATCGGCGCCGAAATTATCAAGGTCAAATGGGTCAGACATGGTTCTTATATACTTTATATTGACCTGAATTACAGGATTTTTTTGGGCCTGCGAATAGCAATGGAACGGCCCATTTCGCGGGGAATGCCATATATTTTATGTTTTTCCACAGTTTGGCGCAGAATATCCATTTTATCCTGATCAAAGCGGGCGGGCATTCTGCTATCCATATTCACATGGAGAGAAATCTGCTCCATGGTGGCGGACAGAATGGCGCTCTGCCCATGAAAAAGCCGCATGAAATAATGGATGAATTTGCTATCCACATCAAGCAATTGGAAGTGAACGCAGATCGGATCATCCTGTTTTAATTCATGCTGGTAGGTGACATGATTTTCCAGCACAAAAATCGACTTGCCATTTTCCCTGGTGTAATGTGAACCAAGGTTAATATCTTCCAGAAAATTGGTCATGGCCTGATCAAATAGAACAGTATAATAGGCCATATTCATATGACCATTAAAATCTATCCATTCTTCCTTAACGCTTGTTTCAAGAAGAACAGGCCCATATTTTTCTTCTTTAGGCATATTTTATATCTATTATTCGCGGGAATAGTATTTTCTTTCGCGCTGTTATCTCTTAAGCGTATCAATTTGTCATCTAAATATTTAAAAATTTTATGGAATAATAAGAAAACTATTAATCTCTTTGGGTAATACTGCTTCTATAGTTTGAGACAGGAACTTGGTCTGACTTATTTTAACCGTGGCTATAATATATTGAAATAAGTCATATTATGGCCATGGTTATTGTGTCATCTATAGTCCCATTATGATACAAATAAAAGATAAGATGGTTTTCGGTTGAATGCCGAATTTAAAAGGGTAGGCGGAGAATAAATTGAAAAAGCTGGGCATTGGCTTTGGGATATTGATCACATCATTGATTGGGGTAATTTTAATTGTTCCAAGTTTTCTTAATTGGAATGAATATAAAACCCAAATTGAACGAACCGCATCGAATTACACAGGGCGGGACGTAAAAATTAAAGGCGACATTTCTCTGTCTCTTTTGCCGGTGACAGCGCTTTCCGTAAAAGATGTCACCATGTCCAATATAGAGGGTGGCAAGGCCGAACATATACTGTCTCTTAAATCCCTTGATATACAGGTGAGCTTCCCTTCCGCCTTGTCTTCCATGTTCGGGGGGCGGGTGAAGGTGAAGAAATTTATCCTTGTTGACCCGATCGTTGCCATGGAAGTCTTAAGTGATGGCAGGGTAAACTGGATATTGGATGATCAGAATACCGCTGCGGCAAAACAGCCGACCACGGCTGATATCAGCCTTGAGAATTTTCAGATCGTTAATGGGCAAATCAGCTTCGAGGATATGACCTCCAGACAGATGGAACTGCTCAGGAGAATCAATGCCAACGTGCAGGCCGAAAGTATTAAGGGTCCTTTCGTTATTGCCGGCAGTGCGCGTTACAAGGGATTGGGCGTTGATCTGGATTTAAAACTCGGCAAAAACCGGCAAGGCAAAAAAATGCCCGTAACGCTTGCGCTGTCGATGCTGAACCAGCGTGTTTCCGCCAAAGTGATTGGCGGCATTATGTTTAATGAAAAATCTGATGAAAAGTCTTTGGCTTTTACCGGAAAACTGGAAATGGCCGCTGGTGAGGCAGGGGATATTTTAAATGCTGCCGACCGTTTTAAAGGATTGAAAAACCCGGGTCATTTAAAAATCGGGCAAGCGTTTTCTCTGGATACAATGGTTGAGGTGGGGCATGATAAAATCACCGTCAATGAGGTGAATATGCGCGTTGGCCAGAGCCGCGCGCAGGGGAATGGGCATATTACCCTTGGGGAAAAAGTTAACATTCAGGCGGCATTGTCTATTAATAAACTGGATATAGATCCGTTATTGCCAGCTTTTGAAGACTATCAAAAAAACCGGACGGCTGTGGCGGCCCCCCGCCTGCAAAAGGAAAATGGCGCGGCCGATAATATATTGAGCCGCCTGTCGGGAAATGTTGATCTGAAACTTGGCGCGTTAAAATATAATAATAAAATTGCCAGCCAGATTATGTTGAAATTATCTGCCAAGGATGGGGTCATAGCTATTTCGACATTACAGGCCCGTATGCCCGGCGGCGCGTCGATCGCGTTTGAAGGCCAGGTCACATCGCCTGATGCAGAAGAAAAAACCGGCATAACCTTAACCGGGGATATGACTGTGAAAGCCAGTAACCTGCGGGGAATGCTGGACTGGCTTAAGTTGGATACAGCAGATATTCCGGCCGGGCGATTAACGCAATTTTCCTATAAAAGCGGCCTGAAGGTAACAGCTGATCTGGTGCAGCTTTATGAAATGAATGGCAAGCTGGATGCCATTCATTATCAGGGGGGCATTTCCTATGCCATTGCCGCGCGGCCCTCTTATGGTGTCACCCTTGACCTGAAAAACCTCAATCTTGATTCTTATGTGATCCAGGAAAAATCACCGTCTGATGAAAGTATGGATTTAAAAAAGATATTTGAGCGGCTCAGTGAATTTGATGTCAATTATAACATAATGTTATCAAATATGACGGCTGGCGGCGTTAAAATTCGGTCCGGTCAATTGAATGGGGTTCTCCTGAACGGAAATCTTGATGCAAAAACCATAAAATTCAACGATGTTGCCGGCGTGAATATAGAGGCTTCTGGTCGGGGCGTGAATTTTGGCAGCAAGCCAGAATTTACGCTGACCCTGTCTGCCGATGCCAAATCATTGGCCGGGATGCAAAGAAACATTAAAAGTGATTATTCCATAGATCTTCGCAAATTGGGCGAAATGAAGCTGACAGCTTCCCTATCCTCAACATTAGAGAAAATGGATGTGGATTTAAAATCCCGTTTTGGGGTGAAAAAGCTTAATGTGGCCGGGACAATCCGCAGTGCAACCCTGAAGAAATTCCCGGAAATTGGCAGCAGTAATCTGAATATAGACCTTCAATCCACAAGCCTTGCCGCATTGGTGGATCAGCTGGATCTTGGCATGGCTAAACCACGGGCCGTCGATGATCGTCCAATACGCCTGAGAGGCCATATTAAGACAAGTCCCAATATTGTGGATATTGACGGAAAAATTAATATCGCGGCGGGAGAAATATTGATCACCGGCCGGAAAAAAGGACATGGCAAAGCCGGGACTGTGGATTTAGCCCTTGATTTGAAAGGGGCAGAGACGCGCGAATTCATTCGCGGTTTGGGTATTGATTTCAAGCCGGCAACAAAGAAACTCGGACCTATCATGCTGAAGATGAATGTGACGGGCGCCCGCGATCACTATGTCATCAAGAATATTGCCGGTGATGTGGGGCCGGTAAAACTCAGTGGTTCCGGAAAATTAAATATGGCATCAGAAAAGCCTGTTTTTGATTTTAACATAAAGGCCGGCGATATTCCCTTGCATGATTTCCTGGAGCGTTCTGATCACGGGTCAAAAGATTATGGCCAATGGTCGAAATCGGCCATGAATTTGACGTTACTTTCTGAATATGAAGGGCATGCCCGTATTTCGGCGGGAAGTTTGGCCTATAATGAATATATTTTTGAAAATCCGGCTTTTGACGTAAATCTGAAGGATAGCCAGCTTTCTGTAAATAACTTTACGGGCCGATTATTCGGCGGCGATGTGGCGTTATCGGGGACTTTTGGCGGTGCGAACAAGCCTAAAATGGCCCTCAATATGACCTTGAAAAAGGCCTCATTATCTGCGGCAACCGCATCATCGGCAGGAATCGCCCCTGTGACGGGCTTCTTTGACATGTCCGGGCAGTTTACTGGCGAGGGCAGGAGCCAGTATGATATGATTTCCTCTCTTTCCGGAACGGGGGATATCATTGCCAGTTCCGGTATGATCAGGGGTATTGATATTCCCGCCCTAAGCAGCCAGATATCTGATATGGCCAGTGATGGTGCCTTTCTGAAGTTATTGGGCAGTGCCCTTTCCGGCGGTCAGACCCCCTATAAAGGCGGGAAAAGCAATCTTGTCGCCAAGGATGGCAAAATAGAATTCAGCCCGTTTGATATTGAATTGGACGGCGCAAAATCCAATGTGAGGATGGCCATTGATCTTTTAACCTGGACCATTCGTTCCGATGGCTGGATCGGGCTGGTGGATCATCCGAGTGCCCCGCCCATTGATGTCAGCGTCAGGGGCGATATCAGCAACCCCCGGATTACCTATAAGACGGATCGCCTGAAAAAATTTGTGGGCGCGAAAATTGCGTCTAACCTGTTGCAGCAGCTTATTGGAAAAGAGGGCGGCCTTGAAGGTATTTTCGGCAATCAACCCAAAGAAGAAGCCCCTCCGGCTGCTGGCCCAGACCAGAAGCCAGACCAGAAATCAGACCAGAAACCAAAGCCGCCTGCCGAGGATTTTGGCAAACGGATGCTTGAGAAGCTTTTAGAAAAGACATCGGACGAAAAAGACAAAAAAGCCCCAAAACCTTAAATATGGTTTTTCAGGACAAAGACACGGACGGCGCTGCTTAGGTTGACACCGGCTTGATCACTCATTCTCCGGGAATCGATTTGTGCCATCAATATATTCAGGCTGATATTTCGGGAATTGGCGATGGCCTTCAAGTGATCCCAGAAAATATTTTCCAGCGTAATACTGGTTTGATGGCCGGATATGACGATGGAATGCTTTTTCAATATATTGTCATCGCTGGACAAATTGGGGCTTTCTTAGTTTCTTTGGCCTGATTTTTTGATTAGAGATTCTGGAAGAAGTCATTGCCCTTGTCATCTATCACGATGAAGGCCGGAAAGTCTTTGACATCTATCTTCCAGACCGCTTCCATGCCGAATTCTTCAAAGTCCAGTACCTCGACCCTGGTGATGTTATTCAGGGCCAATATGGCTGCGGGCCCGCCGATAGACCCCAGATAAAAACCTCGGTATTGATGACAGGAGCTTGTTACCTGTTTGCTGCGATTGCCTTTGGCGAGCATGACCATACTGCCGCCGCGTGCTTGAAAATATTCAACGTAACTGTCCATGCGCCCTGCCGTTGTCGGGCCGAAGGATCCTGATGCATAGCCTTCTGGCGTTTTGGCCGGCCCGGCATAATAGACGATATGATTCTTCATGTAACCCGGCATCGCTTCGCCGGCTTCCAGTTTTTTCAGGATGGCCGCATGGGCCAGATCACGGGCAACAATGATGGTGCCGGTGAGCGACAGGCGGGTTTTTATGGGATGTTTGCCAAGTTCTGCACGCACCTGATCCATCGGCTGGTTCAGGTCAATTTTAACCACCGTCTCATGGAGGTCATCTTCGGATATTTCCGGCAGATATTTCGCGGGGTTTCTTTCAAGCTCTTCGATAAAAATGCCTTCATGCGTGATTTTGGCCTTGGCCTGACGATCCGCAGAGCAGGAAACGCCGAAACCGATTGGTACGGAAGCCCCGTGACGCGGCAGGCGGATAACCCGCACGTCATGGCAGAAATATTTGCCGCCAAATTGGGCGCCAATGCCGAAGTTCTGGGTCATTCTATGAATTTTGTCTTCCAGTTCCGGAACGCGAATGCCGTGACCATAATGGTTGCCCTCGGTGGGCAGGTTATCCAGATAATGCGCACTGGCAAGCTTCACTGTTTTTATGTTCATTTCTGCACTCAAGCCGCCGATGACGACCGCAAGATGATAGGGCGGGCAGGCAGATGTCCCAAGCATTTTCAGGGAATCATCCAGAAATTCCAGCAGTTTGTCTTCGCGCATTATGGCGGGTGTCTGCTGGAACAGAAATGTTTTATTGGCCGAGCCGCCGCCCTTGGCCATAAAGAGGAAATGATATTCATTGCCTTCGGTGGCATAGAGGTCAATCTGGGCCGGGGCGTTATTTTTGGTATTGACCTCTTCAAACATGCTGATCGGTGCGAGCTGGGAATAGCGCAGGCTGGTCTCGGTATAAGTATCCACCATGCCCTGGGACAGGGCCGCGCTGTCATTGCCGTCTGTCCAGACATATTGGCCTTTTTTGCCCATGATAATGGCCGTTCCGGTATCCTGACAACCGGGCAGAACCATGCCGGCGGCAATATTGGCATTTTTCAAAAGTTCTGTGGCAACAAATTTATCATTGTCAGAAGCTTCGTCGTCTTTGAGAATGTTCGAGAGCTGTTGCAAGTGACCGGGCCGTAAAAGATGCGCGATATCCCGCATGGCTTCTTTGGCCAGTAATCGAAGGCCTTCCGGTTCAACTTTTAATATTGTCTTGCCATCTACCGTGATCACTGAGACAAAATCCGAAGTAATTTTCCGGTAGCACGTATCATCCCCGGTCAGAGGAAGCATATCAGTGTAATTAATATCGGTCATTACATCCACTCAACTTGGGTTGGGTTATTTTTTTCTGAAGGTATCCAGCGTTACCACATTGTTGTCATTGTCATCAGCTGGTTTAATATCGGAGGCCGCCTCAACAATAGCGGGCAGGTCATCACTATGGTCATTATTCGGTTCATTGGCGTTGAAATGCAGACCGAAATCAACGCTCGGATCAAAAAAACCTTCCAGGGCGGCAAAAGGAATATACAGATGTTCCAGCTTGCCACTAAAGCTCAAAGAAAGTTCAAAATGCTCATCATCCACCACAAGATCCGCGAATTGATTTTGAACAACAATGGTCATTTCTTCGGGATAACGTTCTTTTAAGTAGGCGGGGATGCTCACCTCTGGGTGAGTTGTGCTGAAAGTGAGGTAAAAATGATGCTCGCCGGGCAAGCCATCCTTGCTTGCATTGTGTAATACGTCCCTGACGACGGAAAGAAGCGCCGTTTGAACCATGGCATCATACTGAATTATGCTATCTGTCATTTTTCCAAATCTAATATTAATTACGCGAATCTATTCGCGGAAAGTATAACGATTATAGGCGGAAGGGGCGAGTCTAATTTTGGACGGATAATCAGACTTCGCCCCCCCCTGGTTATAGAGCTGGTTTTAGAACTGGTTCTAGAACTCTGACTGAATCCGGAAATAGAAAGACCGGCCGGCTTCATTGACCCGTAATGCCGTGGCATCATTCAGACTTTCCCGGTTCAAGTGGTTGGCGTAAAGTTTATCAAGCAGATTGGATATGCCAAAGCGGAATTTGGTTTGTTTTATAAATTCCACAGAAGCAAATATGTCAATAATGCCATAACCATCCGTTTCACCGGCATCCCGTCCGCTGCCTGTTATGAAGTTATCGTCCACACGATTTTGTTTTAAAGCACCGCGCAGGCGACTTCCTACGGACCATTTATCCCGGCTGTAGGTCAGGGTGAGGTCATAGCTGAAAGGCGGGATCTGATAAAGCGGAATATTCAGGTCCTGATTTTGGCCGTTGGTGTATGAAATATTACCAAAGACTTCCAATTTGTCGGTAACCTGAATACTGCCCTCAACTTCAAAACCCCAGATGCGGGCTTCGATATTGCGATATATCAATGCGTTATTGGTCACAAGAATATTCTCTTGACCATGGGCGCGGTCCCGGAAAATATAATCATTGATATCATCATAATAGGCGGAAAACAGGATGTTCCATTCAGGCTTGCGAATGCCCAGACCTATATCAAACTGGGTATGCTTTTCCGGCGCAAGACGGGGGTTGCCGATCCAGCTCATATTCATGACTATGCCGGACGGCATTATGCTGCTTCCCCTCAGGCTCGCCATATAGCGTTCGACCGTATTGGCGCTGCGGTTACTGCGGCTCAGGCCAATATAAAGCGCGGCGTCCGTGGTTAAATCATATTCAAGCCGCAGCAGGCCACCCAGATTATTTTCCGTCTGGTCTGTGGCACCTGTGCCATAATATAAATTATAGAGCATGTCAGGGCTCATGGGCATCATTCCCGGCATGACAAGGTCATTTTTTATATCAGTATCGTCGGCGGTTGATTTTACATTGTCATAGCGAATCCCGGCCTTGACCTGCATTTTGTCCGTAACCGGCATAATTGCTTCTGCGAACAGACCGATATTGCGGATTGTGGCATCCGGAATCAGGACGGACTGGACAGGCACCATATTGGTCCGGTCCATATTATGGCCGTTCCTCCGGCCGTTATGGTTCAGGTTCTTGATATCCATCCCAAGGCTGACTTTAGTCTCTTTGATCTGAAGGTCGGCAAGGATTTTTCCGCCGGTGGTATAGGCATCCAGCTCGGCCTGCCGAAACATCATCATCCGGTCACGCAACGAGAAATTATCCATCCTGTGGTAAGCATGGGACCGGTAGATATCTATTTTCAGGCTTTTCATCGGGCCATCGCTATCAAAATCGTGACGCAGTTTGCCGCGAATGACGGTGCCGGAACCATCGGGAGAATCCATGCCGGCACCGGGAAACAGCATATCGCGGGTCTCTTCATGGCTTATGCCCAGATTGATCAGGGTGAATTCATCACTATAGCCAACCTCGGCGCTGCCGCCATATGATGTGAAGGCGCTGTTGACCACATCACTCTGGCCGTCCTGATAGCTTTGCGCATCCTTGAAATGCCCGTTAAGCCGAAAATAGACTTTGTCAGCGCGGGCGGCAAAATGTCCCGCCATGCTCCATATATTGCCATTGGTTTCATAGGCCCCGTTAAGCCGGCCCTTGATGTTGCGGCCATCCTGAAAGGTCGGGGCGTGATGTTCGACAATGATCGTACCCCCGCTGCCGCCGGGGCCATATTGCACAGATTGATAGCCACGGTGAACAATCACCACATCGGCGGTGTCGATATCCATCCATGCCGCCGCTGTATCCATGCGGTTTGGTCCGGCACCTTCGAGGAACGCCCCGCCATTGATGATGTTAAGCTGGCTTCTGCTTTGGCCGCGAATGACCGGTTCCAGTCCGTGGCCGCTCATGCGGCCGCTGGTGACGCCGGGGATATTCCGAAGGTAATCTCCGGCATCGGCCGATGGCTGGCCATCGTGATCTTTGGGGACGGATGTGGACAGGGCCGGTTTTTGCAACAGGGTTCCTGTGACGATAATCTCATCTATTTTACGATCAGATTCATTATTTTTGGGTGTGATGATAACAGTTTGGGCCGCCGCATTCTGACTAAGGCAGATAAGCGAAGCGCCAGCAGCCGACCATAGGCTGCGGTTAAGCAATTTCCATGTGGACATTTCTATTCCCTGGTATTTCTTTGAATTATGGGTAAAATATGCAAACCCAGTTGGGCTGCATTATAAATATATATTTGACGGGATTAGACTTGCGGCGGCGCGCGGGGCGGGCAAGTTATATTGACCGGCGTTTCAGGAAGATACAAAATATCATAGATGCCGGTAGGCTTGTTGGAAACCGGACCGACATCAACATAACTGATTTCCACAGAAGTGTTGTTGAGGACTATTTTATGAAAAGGCAGGCAATATATACAATGTTCTGATTTACCTTCATCAGGATTTACCGGATTGCCATTTTCGTCCAGAGTAATGCGTTTAAGCCCCTGGGGCGTGCAAATGATATAGCTCTGAATACCGGATAAAAAGTCATTTTCCAGGGCATCCTGCAGTCCCCCGTTGGTGGCGGACAAGGCGGCGGCGGAAAAAATATTCAACAGCAGGACAGACAGCATAAGCCGGCCCATTTTTCGGCCAAGACGCTGAGCTATTAACGTCAGAAAGGCTGTTGATTTTTTGCCGGCCATAGATCAGTTTCCAATTTTGCCCCCATAAAAATATTATATGGCAACCTATTCTATATCAGGAGATATATTCTTGATCTAGGGCAAAAAAAGATATTTTGAGGAAATGAGTAAAAAATTAAAGTGAAGGGCTTCTGTTGCTAGGTGCCCTTCGGACCCCGCGTAACTAACCTATTAGGCCGCTACAGCAAATGCTTCGTTATTATCGTTTGCATCTACAAATTTTGACCCGTCGCAGCGGTATCATACTGAGCAAAAGTTATATCTTTATTACGCACGTCGATCCTATTTCGCCCCCATAAATGGTGGAGGCGCCGGGTACCGCCCCCGGGTCCGCAACGTCTATTCCATACATCAGTTTATTGCCGTAGTTGGTTACCCAACATGTTATATATAGGGCATGGAGATTAAAATTTGAATAGCTAAGAAAAAATAATTATATAGAGTGGGAAATAAGTCATTATTAAAGCAGCAGGATTATATGAAGCAATATCTGGATTTAATGCGCCATGTGCGCGACCATGGCGCCATTAAGGAAGATCGAACGGGCACCGGAACGCTGAGTGTTTTTGGCCATCAGATGCGCTTTGACCTGTCAGAGGGTTTTCCCATGGTGACCACAAAAAAGCTTCACCTGAAGTCAATCATTCATGAGTTGCTGTGGTTTTTGACAGGCGATACCAATATTAAATATCTGCAGGATAACGGCGTTAAAATCTGGGATGACTGGGCGGATGAGCATGGTGACCTTGGCCCGGTTTACGGCCATCAATGGCGGTCATGGCCCACGCCAAACGGGGAAACGGTGGATCAGATCAGCAATCTTGTGGGTATGATTAAAAATAATCCCGACAGCCGCCGGTTGATCGTCAGCGCATGGAATGTGGCGGATGTGGACCATATGGCCCTGCCGCCGTGCCATTGCCTGTTTCAATTTTATGTGGCCGACGGAAAATTAAGCTGCCAGCTTTATCAGCGCAGCGCGGATATTTTTCTGGGCGTGCCGTTTAATATCGCGTCTTATGCTTTATTGACTCAGATGCTGGCGCAGGTTTGCGGCCTTGAGGCCGGCGACTTCATTCATACATTCGGTGATGCCCATCTTTACCGCAATCATCTGGCACAGGTGGATGAACAGCTTGGCCGCGCGCCGAAACCCCTGCCGGTCATGAAAATCAATCCTGACGTGACAGATATTTTTGGCTTTACCTTTGATGACTTTGAACTGGTGGGCTACGCGCCTCACCCGCATATTGCCGCAAAGGTGGCGGTATGATGGTGAAACTCAGCCTGATTGTGGCCGTAGCGGAAAATGGTGTCATCGGCAGGGACAATGATCTGCCGTGGAAAATATCGTCTGACTTGAAATATTTCAAGGAAAAGACCATGGGCAAGCCGATTATCATGGGCCGCAAGACGTTCCAGTCCATTGGCCGGCCCTTGCCCGGACGGGTTAATATTGTCATTACGCGCGATAAAACTTTCGCGCCGGAAGGGGTGATCACCGCCTTTAGCCTCGAGATGGCTCTGGATGTGGCAAAAAATCTCGCCCTTGCCAAGGGTATGGACGAGGTGATGGTCATTGGCGGGGCCGAGATATATGCCCTCTGCCTGCCCGATGCCGACCGTCTGTATCTGACCCGCGTTCACGGCGACGTGGGCGGCGACACCCATTTCCCCGCCCTTGATAGCGACGACTGGCTCGAAGCCTCCTCTGAAAAATTCAAACGCGGTGAAAAAGACAGCCACGATTATAGTTTGATCGTGCTGGATCGGGTTTAGGGCAATGTCAGACCTGTTTGACTCACTTTGATGTCTCTTGAATATTTTTCGTCATAAACAGGCTGTTGGGATCTTTTCTATATTTATCAAATGGGCCGCATTCGTTAAACCCGAATCTTTCATACAGGGCGCGAGAGGGGATGAAAGCATCCATTGATCCTGTTTCAAGGCTGATTTTTGTATAAGAACGGTTTTGGGCCTCTTTTAAAATATGGCTGAGGAGTTTTGTGGCTATGCCCTGCCGCAGATGAGAGCGAGAGGTTCGCAAGGTTTTGATTTCTCCATGGGCATCGTCAATTTCTTTTAAGGCACAGCAGCCTGCCAAACGCTCCTTAACCCATAGGCTCCAGAATGTGATGTCAGGCCCTCGCAATGCATTTATATCGAGGGTATGAACACTTTCCGGCGGGCTGGTGGACAGCATGTCTGCAAGATGTTCCTGTAATAAAGCCTTTATTTCATCGCCTTTTAAATCGTCTATTATAATTTTCAAAATATATGTCCGCTATTCACATAATAGAATCATTATTTTACAATCCCAGACGTGGAATCTCAATGGCAGGGCAATGATCCATGACGACTTTCAGACCGGCTTTTTCAGCTTTTTCCGCCGCAATATTATTTATAACGCCGAGCTGCATCCAGATGGTTTTGGCACCTGTGCGGATGGCTTCGTCAACGATGGGCTCGACGGAATCAGATTTTCGGAAGATTTCGACCATATCTATGGGCGCGGGAATATCAGAAAGGCTTGCGTAAACCCGTTGACCGAGAAGCTCACGACCAGCAAGGCCCGGATTTACGGGATAGAGGTCATACCCCTGAGAAATCAAGAATTTCATCACCTTGTGGGACGGGCGGTCGGGGTTCTTGCTGGCCCCGATCAAGGCAATGGATTTTGTCGAGGTTAAAATTTCTTTTATCAGAGCATCTGTCATAAT
>JALSHF010000216.1 GCA_026982375.1 Emcibacter sp.
TCCTGATCTGCGAGGCTGCTGTCGCTGTCTTTTAAGCTGGTCAAGGCTTTGTTGGCTAATCTCTGAATGAATTCAGCGGCTTCCTTTTGTACTTCAGGGTTTTTGTTAAGACTTTCTTTTTTCTCAGTGGCCCAGAGATTTTGAGCCCAAAACAGGGTGGCAAGCAAGAGGGCCGTTGAGAGTGTTAACATAAACATTCTCAAAAAATGCCTTTTGGGGGCAAGTGTTTTAGCTCTGGGTATATTCGTCATTGTTGGCGTCTTCCGCATTTCCATGATCGTCCATAGTGAGTGTGATATACTATATAATCATCATTCTATAATTTTTTAGTTAAATCGTAAAATTATTTACCATGACAGCATTGCCCCCGAAAATAATGATTGACGGTCGGGGGCGTTCCAGTCGAAAAAAAACACTGATACTTGCGGCACCAGTGTTTAAAGATTTGTCTTAAAAAAAAACTATTTAAGTGTTTTCAAGTAAGCAATCACATGTGCACGGTCTTTGGGTTTTCTCAAACCAGCAAAACTCATTTTTGTTTTTTTAACCAGTTTCTTTGGTTTTTTCAGGAAAAGGTCTAATGTGGCTTCGTCCCAGGTCAGGCCGGATTTTTTCATGGCCGGGGAGAATTTAAAACCTTCCATATGAGCGGCTTTGAGACCGACAATACCGAATAAATTTGGTCCGACAAGGTTTTTGCCGCCTTGGTCAACGGTGTGACAGGCTTTGCATTTTTTAAAAACCTTTGCCCCTTTAACGGGATCACCAATAATGGCATCACCTTCGGCGAAGGCGGCGCTTGAAAGGGATGTTGCTGCCATGACAGCCACTGACAACATTAGAAATATACGTTTCATTACTTGGTCCTTTTGCAATTCAATAATAGGTAAAAAAAAATTAGATACGCCTTTTTAACACCTCACTTCTTAACGAATAGTGAGGAAAATTCAAGTTTTATTTATTTTGATAAAACTTTATGGTCAAATCATGTTCTTGGGGCGGAAAAGCGCCAAAGGGGGCATATGACTCCCCCTTTGGCAAATTATATATTCTTTGACTTTATGTCGTTTCAGAAGCTGAGATATCCCGGTTGGATTTGATTTCACCGCTTTTGATTTTGCCCATGAAGGAAATCATACATTGCCGAACAACAGGGGCCAGAACGACGACACCAATCAGGTTGGGAATGGCCATGGAAAACAGGGCCGCGTCAGAAAAATTGACAACTTCTGTCAAGGACATGGTCGCCCCGATCACGGTGACGCTGCAGAATAACAGCTTATAGATGATTTCCATTTGCTTGCTTTTTCCAAACAGGAAAGTCCATGCCTTTATGCCGTAATAGGACCAGGTGATCATGGTGGAAAAAGCAAAAAGAAATACGGCGACGGCCAATATATACGGGAACCAGGCATAAACCGATGCAAAGGCTTCCGAGGTTAACTTGACGCCGCTCAATCCGCTGCCGTCCAGATAAACGCCCGTAATGACAATGACAAGGGCTGTCATGGTGCAAACGATAACCGTATCGATGAAAGGCTCAAGCAGAGAAACCAGTCCTTCGGTTGCAGGCTCGCTCGTTTTCACAGCCGCATGGGCAATCGGGGCCGAGCCGATGCCGGCCTCATTAGAGAAGGTTGCCCGGCGCATGCCCTGAATCATCACACCGATAATGCCGCCGTATGCGGCCTCAGGCGCGAAGGCACCATTGATAATCGTCATGAAGGCTTCTGGAATTTTATCGTAATATCCAAACAGGATGCTGAGGGCGGCAACCAGATAGAGAATACACATGATCGGCACCAGCTTGGAGGTGACTTTTGCGATGGACTTGATGCCGCCAATGATGACAAGAGCCACCAGAATAGCCATGCCAAGGCCAAATACCCAACGATAATCCGTGAAGAAACTCGTGCTGTCGCCGGCAACAATTTGAAATTGCTCAATGGTTTGGCTGATTTGGAAAATATTGCCGCCGCCAAATGAGGCAAAGACACAGCAGATAGAGAATATGACCGCCAATGTCATGCCAAGGCGCGGCATGCCTTTCTCAGCAAAACCGGCTTTCAGGTAATGCATGGGGCCGCCTGATATGGTGCCATCCTCATGAATAACGCGATATTTAACACCCAGCGTACATTCGGCAAATTTCGCCGACATGCCAAGAAGGCCAACAATGATCATCCAAACCGTGGCTCCGGGGCCGCCAAGGCTGATGGCAACGGCAACGCCGCCAATATTACCCAGCCCCACCGTGCCTGATAATGCGGCTGACAAGGCCTGAAAATGAGTGACTTCACCGGCATCTTCTTTTTTGGTGTAATCGCCCCTGACCACTTTCAAGGCCGTTGAAAAACCCCGGATATTGATGAATCTAAAATAGATCGTACAAAAAATACTGCCCGCGGCCAACCAGAGCACAATCAGTGGCAGGGACTGGCCCGCAACAGGGATGGCGGTAAAAATAACATCTGAATAGAAGCCGGTGAAGGGCTGAATAAAGTCATTTAACGCCTGATCAAACTCTTTCATATTGAACGCATGAGCAGAAGTGGGCATTAGTCCGGCAAATAACGCTATACTAATGACAGCTTGTTTTAGCTTTGATATCATAAATATCCCCTAAAAAATTACAGTTTACACTGAATAATGTTGTTTATTTTTAATTATGTCGCTTCTTATAGCGTAAATTAACGACAGTTTAACCTCTTTTATGAAAAATAGGGCCCTGAAATATACATACATAAAAGTTACCATCTGATTCTTTAAGGCTAAATCAGGCGGGACGGCAGGAAATATACACAGGAAATATACAACTGCCCCAAATCAAAGGCAACGGATTCAATGACGGAACATTTAACCAACTCGGACATCAATGCATTACTCAGCAACCCAACGCCTGAGAATCGCGCGGAAGCGGCTAAAGTTGTTAGCAAGAAATTTAATTCAGGCGATTTAAGTGATCATGAACGTCAAGTCGCTCAGGATATTTTCAAGGTTATGGTTAAGGATGCGGAAGAACGTGTTCGTGCCGCCTTGTCGGATAGCTTGAAAGATAATCCTGAAATTCCCCATGATGTTGCAGTGGCTCTGGCCAATGATGTGGTGGGCGTTGCGGGCCCTATGCTCGAATGCTCGGAAGTTCTGACCGATGAAGACTTGAAAGAAATCATCACAAGCCAAGGCGCAGATAGCCAGATTGCCATTGCAAAGCGGGAAAATTTATCAGCGGATCTTACCGACGCCATTGTTGAAAATAGTGACAGTGAAGAGGTGATCGCAACTTTGGTATCCAATGAAGGGGCTGACCTTAAGGAAGGCACCATGAGCAAGGTCATGGATAAATATGGCGATGTCGAGGCCGTAAGTGATTCTCTTGCTGGCCGAAACCAATTGCCCATAAGTGTCGCGGAACGTCTGGTGTCACTCGTATCTGAAAAAGTGCGGGACCATCTGGTCACCAAACATGAGATGACCCCGAATATGGTCATGGATCTGTTTCTAAGCGCGCGCGAACGGGCCACCGTCAGCTTGCTCAGCGACGGCGCAGACGTCATGGACGTAAGGCGTCTGGTAGAGCAATTACACAGTAATGGCCGCCTGACGGAAACGCTTATTTTTCGGGCGATCTGTATGGGGGATGTTGTTTTCTTCGAGGCGGCTCTTGCAAAATTATGCAACATTCCCGTAAGCAGCGCTTATAAATTAATCCATGATCGCGGCAATATGGGTATTGAAGCCATTTACCGTCAATGTAAATTGTCACCGGAAATGTTACCAATCGTACAGGCCGCCTTAAGTGTGACGAAAGATATGGAAAATAGCGCCAGTGAGGATCGTGACAGATTCCAGCAACGTATGCTTGAGCGTATGCTGACCAATTGTGAAGATGATTTTGATCCGGAAAATCTGGATTATTTCATCACAAAGCTGGGATCTGCAAAAAACGGGAATGAGGCGGCGTAACAGAATATTTTCCGCGCTTTTTTGCCCGAGCTTATTTCTTTTTGGTTGAAAGCCGTTCGGTTGCCTGCGCCAGAAATAAATAAACTTTGCCGGTTTCCGATGAAATAAGCGCCACACTGAAGGTGCTATAGTTTTCTGAGGTCATGGACTGGGACATGAGGTTTTCAAAAATCTGCATATATTCCAGCACATATTTCCGAAATTCCCCGTCGGACTTATATTTTTCAGCTATGGCATCAACATGCTTTTTATCAATTGATTTCTTGAGCTTGCGAATGAAAGTGTTTTTGTCGCCGTCAATATAGGATTGCCAAACCTTATCCGGAATATCATCTTCAAAATGACGGCTGATATCAATGGACAGGGATTGAAGCTGTTCAATTATTTTTGAGGCAAGGTCGGAAAAATTATTTCCGTTTTTCTCCCGGTTCTTTTGCTCAATGGCTTCGGCATCAATCAGAATGCTTTTATTGGATAGCTGGATGGCATTGATGAGCTGCTGAAATTTCTCCGAATGTTGGTCAATGGCCTGACTTGCCTCGTCGGCGGCTTCTATGGCACTGGCAGAGGCCAGAAATATATTCTCGGAGGCATGATGCATCTGATCGGACACATGGGCATATTTATCCACGGCCTGTTCCGCCGCATTGGCATGTTCTTTCTCGACTTCTATCAGCTTTTCTGCCAGTTCATCTAATCTGGATAATGTATCTGAACATTGATTCTCCACAAGGGAGGCTGTCTTTAACCAATTTTCCGACAGCGTTGCCGCCTGGCTGTCTGTCGCGGTAAAATATGTGCTGACGGTATCGCCCATCTCCTGAATATTGCGAATGGTATTTTCAGTGCGCTCGCGTATATCGTCAATATGTTCAGACAAATGGCCTGTTTGGTCAATAATGCCGCTGATTATTTCCTGTGCATGTTCGCCGAGACCGTTTGATTGCTCTTTGAAATTTTGCCCCGCGCTATCCAGTTGGCTGGTGATATGGGAAAGGCTCTTGACCATATTGTCATGGTGATCGTTAAAGAATTTTTCGGCATTTTCAATCTGACTGCGGAATTCTTCTGTCATCTGTTCGAATGATGAATGATGTTCCTGCATTAATTCGGTCTTGTCCTTCAGGCTGTCTGTTGTGAGCTTGACAGCCTGATCCACTCTGGTGGCTTGTGTTTCGACGGATAATATTGTGTCATCCAGTTTTTCAGTTGTTTTATCCGCAAAAAACTGAATCTGATCAGTTTGTTTTTCCATCTGTTCCATAAATTGGGAAAAATTATGGCTCATCGCGCTGGCTTGATTCTGGAAGGCCTCCCCGCATTGACTTGTCTGGCTTAGGGCATCTGCCGTGACAGAGGTGAGGGCCGTTGCCTGCTCAACAAGCGTTTGCGTGATTTTCTCGGAGTCCTCTGTTGTTTTTTGATTTAATTCGGTAATGATATGGGCTTGTTTATCCATTTTTTCGCAGATGCTGTCGGTATTGTCAGATAATTCTGTCAGGCTTTGGCTCAAATTTTTGGCAAGAGTGGCCTGTTTATCTATGAGCGATTGACTAAGGTGACCCAATTTATTTTCAGATGTTTCACAATTTTCAGATATCGCCTTAGACATTGTGATCAACTCAACGGACATTCTTTCCAATTGCTTCTCGATTAATCTGGATCTTTCATCAAGGGTTTTATTCTGGAAAATTATTTCGTTGCTGACTTTTTCGGAATTCTGCCGCGTGATATTGGTGATGCTTTCACTGTCAAATTTTATCTGCCGGAACTGATTTTCAAGCTTGGCGGTATGATCCGTGATGTCGACCAGCAAACGGGCAAAGGCATCTCTTTCAGTTGATAATGTCGTTTGAAGATTCGCGGCTTTGGCTTCGGCATCTGTTGTGACTTCAAATAAATTGCTTATTTGATCCTGAAAACGTTTTTCCAGATTGCCAATCCTTGTGGTGGCAATATCGCCGGCGGCTTCCACATGATGGATTTCCTTATGCAGTTCTGCAACGATTGAATTCACCCGTCTTTGGGCCACCTCAAGGGGGGCGAGCAGCCCGTCAAGTCCATGGGTGAGGGCGGTACGATGTTCGCGCAAAGGGTCGGTGCGTAAATAGACCAGGGCGATCAGCCAGATCAGAATGAGGGGGAGTGATCCTCCGGCCAGCAATCCTCCGGCCTCATAAAGGGGCATTCGGGCGATGGTTTTGCCGGATGTCATGAACCACCAAATGCATATGCCGACCCAGATTATGCTAAGGGCGCAGCAGAGCAGGAGGGGCCAGAATCGTCTGAACCAGCTTTCTTTGCCTGCCCCGGCTGATTTTTTTTCATGTGCCCTCGTAAGGGACGTGGGTAATGAAGTTACGACCTGCTCAGTATCAGATTTTTTACCATCTGCCATATGTCAAATTTCTTTTGCTGTTTTCTTCAATAATTATTCTATTAAGGTAAATTCCAGAGACATTCTATCAGGCTCATGCGCCAGCAACAAGTGACAAGGCAATCAATTGATATGTTGATCATTTAGCGCAAAGTCATTTCTTGTCTTTTGTTGAAATATTCACTTTTTATTTACTCTGTTTTATTATGGTTAATTTCAACAGAAAAATTTAGAAAATATTTTTAATTATCCAGAAATAAATTAGGTAAAAATGAGTAATATTGATTTAAGCCGCGTTAGCATCCTTGTGGTAGAGGACAGCCAGTTCATTCGGTCTCTTATCGTCAATAGTCTTCGGGTGATGGGTATCGGCTCCATTCAATCCGTTGATCATGGAGCGCAGGCCATTGATTTCATCAAGCTGGTAGATGAGGATCCCATGAAAGCCGGAATGATGGGGATTGATGTCATTATTTCCGACTGGGAAATGTCACCGGTGAACGGCATGATGCTCTTGCGCTGGATACGCCGGCATAAGGATAGCCCGGATCGTTTTATTCCTTTCATGATGTTGACTGGATATTCTGAGCCAAAGCGCGTTCATGAGGCACGTGATATGGGGGTGAATGAGTTTATGTCAAAGCCGTTCACCGTCAACGCCTTGGCCGATAAGCTATTTTCCGTTATAAACAAGCCGCGTCAATATGTTCATACCGCATCATATTTCGGCCCGGACAGGCGTCGGCAGCAACTTCCCATCGATGGGCCGGATCGCCGCGTTCTGAATTATGACAGTCTGGAAGTGGAGGTCGTCAATGGCTAAAGTCAGCGTAAGATTTTATCGTATAAAAAATAAATTAAAAGAAAAAACACTTGGTTTGGGACCGGTGGATGATGATGACATATCTTTTGATGATGACCTGATGGCGAAAGCAACGGCGGCTCTGGAGGAAATGGCCGAAGATTATCCGGATTGGGTGGGGGCGTTGATTCAACAGCTTTCTGATGTTCATCGCCGCTGTGTGGATACGCCTGAGCAAAGATTTCAACATTTTGAACAGCTTCATGCCATTGCGCATGATATGCGGGGGCAGGGCGGAACTTTCGGCTATCCACTGATTTCCAATTTTTCGGACGGCCTTTATGACTTTACAGGGACCAAGGCGGCCACGACGGATAAAAATGTTGAAATCATCAAGGCGCATATTGATGCCATGCGTGTGGTGATAAAGTCACGAATCAGTGGCGATGGCGGCGATATTGGCAAACAACTGAAAGACGGGCTTGAGGCGGCGATCAAGAAATATACTTAAAAGTATACCTTGGAAAAATCTATTTCTTGCGGCTCAGCTCTTTCATCGCCTTCTCCATACCGCCTATGGTGAGCGGATACATCCGGTCGTCCATGAGCTCGCGCATGAGGGAGATGGAGTGGGTATAGTCCCAATGGGATTCTTTCGTCGGATTGAGCCAGATTGCACTTTGATAAACGTCCAGCACACGTTTCATCCAGACTTCGCCGCTTTCCTCATTCCAATGTTCGACGCTGCCGCCGGGATAAACGATTTCATAAGGGGACATCGAGGCATCCCCGACAAAAATTACTTTATAGTCATGGGGATA
>JALSHF010000217.1 GCA_026982375.1 Emcibacter sp.
GCGGCTTCGGCTAAAATGCTCTGCACGGAACGCCCTTCATTCTGCCTTTGCCAGCCCACAAGGCCGGCCCCGAAAAACTCCAGAGTCAATTTAAACCGGAATATGGGATTTTCTTCCGTCATGAGAAGATTGTCCCCGGCGGCAAGGGCAAACCCCGAAGGAGATCATCCGCCTCCATCGGCCCTTTTCCGGCCCGCTGGGCTTTTAAAATACGTAAAGCTTTACCATCACCGCAAGCAATGATCATGGGCGCTTTGATGAGCTGTCCTGCGGGCCCGGTTCCCTCTGTCACTTCGGCTTGCAGAATTTTTATGCGTTCATCCCCTGCCATGCCATAGGCCCCGGGAAAGGGGCTGAGCCCGTGAATATGATTGCGCAATTCTTCGGCGGGCCTCTGCCAGTCTATGCGCGCTTCCTGCTTATCAATTTTATGGGCATAGCTTATGCCTTTGTCATCCTGATGCACCGGGATTAATGCGCCGGAGACATAGCCTTCGATTGCGGGAAGGATAGCTTCCGCGCCCAGAGATTTTAATTTGTCATGCAGGATGCCCGTGGTATCGGTCGGCAAAATATTGATGCGCCGTTCCAACAGGACGGGGCCGGTATCAAGCCCGGTCTCCATCACCATAATATTAACGCCGGTCACCTTGTCGCCCGCCATGATTGCCCGATGGATCGGGGCGGCCCCGCGCCAACGGGGCAGGAGGGAGGCATGGATATTCAGGCAGCCATATTTTGGCGCGTCCAAAATTTCTTTGGGCAGTATCAGGCCGTAAGCCACCACAATCGCAAGGTCTAAATCCAGATTTTTGAATTTTTGCTGTTCTTCTGCTGATTTCAGGCTTTGGGGGGTAAAGACCGGAATATTCAGATCTTCTGCATGCTTTTGCACAGGCGAGGGACGTTCTTTTTTGCCGCGTCCCGATCTGCTGGGCGGCTGGCAATAGGCCGCCGCAATATCATGGCCCGCGTCATATAGCGCCTGCAATATATCAACGGAAAATTCAGGCGTACCCATGAAGGCGATGCGCAAGAGCTAATCCTCCTCTTTAACCAGTTTTTTGACCTTGCGTACGGCGATTCCTCTTTTCAAGCTGGAAAGATAATCGATAAAAACGACCCCGTTCAGATGATCTATCTCATGCTGGATGCAAGTGGCAAGAAGGCCCGTGGCATGAATTTGCTGTTCCGCGCCGTGATAATCAAGGTAAGAAATTTTGCATGCAGCCGGTCGTTCAATATCGGCATATTGTTCCGGCACGCTCAGGCAGCCTTCATTATAGACGGCCCTATCCTCTGATGCCCAGGTGATCACCGGATTGACATAATATTTCGGGTTGGGCGGTGCCTCTTCGTCCGATAAATCCATGACCAGAACGCGGATTGGCCGCCCCACCTGAATAGCCGCAAGGCCAATGCCCGGCGCGGCATACATGGTGTCCAGCATGTCATCCATGAGGGCACGCAAGTCATCATCCACAACGTCTGCCGGGGTAGAGACAGTCTTTAAAAGCGGGTCGGGTACGGTTACAATTGGTAATATGGCCATAATTTCCTGATCTATCCTTTGTACTTTCAACTTGTAGGTAATATGATACGCCTCAATCGTCAAGTAGAAGGCGCAAATTAGTAAGAGGCAGCATAGGGGAGTTTTAATATGGATCAGATGAGCTTGGTCATCGCAACAGGGGGCGCCGCCGCATTGGGGCTTGGCCTGATCATCATCATTATGCTGGTTCGGGGCATGGCGCGTGATAACCGGGAGATGGCCCGGCGACTGGAAGAAAACCGCAGCAACGCCAACAGTCAGATGCAGCATATGATGCAGGTCACCGCCGCCCTCGAAGGCCGTTTGGGTCAGATGTCGGATCAGGCCACCAAAGAGGCCGCAGAAATGAATCGCACCTTGGCAGAGCGGCTGGACAAGGTCAGCCAGCGTATGGGGGAAAGTCTGGAGAAGACCAATAAAAACACCACGGACAGCCTTGGCGACCTGAAAAGCAGGCTGGCGGTTATTGATGAGGCACAGAAAAACATCACCGCCCTGAGTGGTCAGATGGTGGGCTTGCAGGATATCCTGTCCAACAAGCAGGCGCGCGGGGCTTTCGGGGAGATTCAACTGCAGGATCTGGTGAGCCAGATTCTGCCGCCCAATGCTTACGGCTTTCAGGTTCAGATGGGTAATGGCAAGCGGGCCGATTGCCTGATCAAACTGCCCAATCCGCCCGGCTCCATTGTGGTGGATGCCAAATTTCCGCTGGAAAGCTATCACGGGTTGCGTAATGCAACAAATGAGGCAGAGACCAAATTGGCCAGCAGTAATTTCAGAACAGATATTTTGAAGCATGTGAAAGATATTTCAGAAAAATATATCATCAACGGCGAAACGGCAGAATCAGCCTTGATGTTTTTGCCCAGTGAAGCCGTCTATGCGGAACTGCATGCAAATTTTTCGGCAGTTGTCGAAAAATCTTACCGCGCCAGAGTCTGGATTGTCAGCCCGACGACCTTGATGGCGACGTTAAATACGGTCAGGGCCGTCCTGAAAGACGCCCGCATGCGCGAGCAGGCCGGTGTCATTCAAACGGAAGTCGGCATATTGATGGAAGATGTATCGCGGTTGGATGAACGGGTCGGGAAATTACGTACCCATTTCCATCTGGCAGAAAAAGACATCGGCATGATTGAAACATCAGCCCGGAAAATCACCAGCCGGGGAGAAAGAATCGAAGGGCTGCAACTGGAAGAAAGCGAAAGTCCGGAAGTCGCCCTGACCCCTGAAAAGATACTTTGAAAGCAGAATAGACGATGACGAGAATAAAAAACCTGACCGGATTTCTGCGGTCAGGTTTTTTTTATATCTTAACTTATTTTGACAATAAATTCATTTAAATCATCCTGGAGGGAAGAAGTTTTTTCCGACATAGCCTTCACGGTATCGAGCATTTCAATAGCGGCAGCCTCGGTTTCATCTGCCCCGCCATTCACCTCGTCAATACGCCGGCTGGCCTCTTCGGTGCTTCCGGCGGCCATTTGGGCGCTTTGGCTGATTTCGTTGGTCGCCGCAGATTGCTCTATCATGGCGTTATTGATGCTGTGGGAGATGTCATTCACCTGGTCTATTTTCTCGCCAATATGCGTTACGGTACCAATGGCCATTTTGGTCACACTCTGAATTTTCTGGAGCTGGCTGGTGATTTGATTGGTCGCTTCAGCGGTTTTCTGGGCGAGGCTTTTGACTTCGTTGGCGACCACGGCAAATCCCTTGCCCGCATCACCGGCGCGCGCTGCTTCAATCGTGGCATTCAGGGCGAGAAGGTTGGTCTGACCGGAAATTTCCGTGATAATATCCAGAATTATTGAAATTCGCTCCACCTCTTTGGAGAGTTCTGAAATAGCCTCATTGGTTTTGCCAACATCGGTCACTGTTTCAGTAATCAGGCCGCTTGAGCGTTCAACCTGATGGGTGATTTCGCCGATGGAACTGCTGAGCTCCTCTGCGGCGCTTGCCACGGTTTGCACGCTTGATTGTGTTTCATTGGCCGACTTTACGGCATGATTACAGAATTGTTTGGTATGATTGGCGGTATCCGACATGGCGGTGGCTTTTGGGGCTAAGTCCGTTGATGAGACGATCATATCTTTAACGTTGGTGATAAATTTTTCCGTCATGTTTTTGACAATACGGTCTTTATCCTGAATTTGAGTGATGACGTCATTGATCGCTTTGCTGTGACGCAGGAATTCCCCGCCCATGCCTTCCGGCAGTATTCGGCGGTAATATTCACCGTCCCGAACCGCATGCATGACTTCGCCGGCTTCTGACATGAAACACTGAACCACATTGAGGAAATTATTAAGTTCTTCAGCAATCTTTCCTGTTTCTGAATTGCTGTCATGATCGGTAATTCTGGCTTCCAAATCACCTTTAAGCACGCGATCGAAAACATCTAAAAGAGGGGAACTGTCTGACGGAACAGTTATGTGGTGTTCATTTTTTTGTCCAATGGTGCTAATGGCGGCCACAAGTTCCAGCAGGTCTGGATTGCCGGAAAATTCTTGCAGGGAATTGGGGTTGCTACCTGAGGCAACCTCATGACAAATAGCGGTGAGATACTGGATATCTGCCGGATTGATGTGATTAGGGCCACTTTTTTTTCTTGAAAAGATACTCATTTACTTCTGCCTTTTATTGTTTTTAATTGTATTTTACGGGTCAAGCTGCGGCATTTAACGAGAATATATATTCCGCATAGGATAGTTCTTTCTGACTTAGAAAATTATTAAAACTATCAAGCGCTGCCTGCATGCCGGCTTTCGGATTGGAATGGCTTTTTTCAATTGTGACCAGTTCTTTATAATAAGCCTGCATCTGCTGGACAATTTTCCTGTTCGGGCTTCGGCGGCTGGAATGATAGCCAACATGATTACCCATCAGATCATAGGTTGGCACCACATGGGCTAAAACCCAATAATGATCGCCGCTTCTGTGCATATTAAAGACATAGGCAAAAATTTCTTTGCGTTGTTGCAGCGTCTCCCAGAAAAGTTTGAAAATACATTGGGGCATGTCCGGGTGCCGGATAAGGTTATGGGGCTGGCCCAGAATTTCATCCCGGTTATAGCCGCTCATCTCTTCAAATAATTTATTGGCGTAGGTGATTTTACCTTTTAAGTCAGTTTTGCTGACAATTAATTCATCTTCTGGAAAATATATTTCATTGCCTGTGGGGGTAATATTTTCTTTAGACATTTTTAAACCCTTTTTGTTTTTTTATAGAAAAGCCTTATGTGGTATAACTTTATAGAAGGCTAAATTTATATTAAACCTCTTAAACAATGGTTAAAATGATTAAAATGATTGTTATTGTAATAATGATTAAGGTAATGAATATGATGATGGGTGCGCTCGGCAGCTGCGGAATGTAAATGCCTTACACCGTGCTTCGGAACGCCGCACCCGCGTCAGGGGAATGCAGTTTAAAAGGGACGCCGGGATTTGAGGGCGGCTGTCAAAGTACCATCATCCAGATAATCCAGTTCCCCGCCAACAGGCACGCCGTGGGCAAGGCGGCTGATCATTGCCGCCGTATCTTTCAATCTGTCCGTAATATAATGGGCCGTGGTTTGGCCATCAACAGTGGCATTGGTGGCAATGATGACTTCTGTGATATCGCCGCCGCGAACTCTTTCGACGAGAGAAGATATATTCAAATCATCCGGACCAACGCCGTCCAATGCGGATAAGGTGCCGCCAATGACGTGATAGCTTCCGCGGTATGATCCGGATCTCTCCAGGGCCCATAAATCAGCCACATCCTCGATAACGCAAATGCTGCTGTGATCACGGCCCGGATTGTCACAGATATGGCAAGGGTCTGATGTGTCCAGATTTCCGCAGGTGCTGCAGGGGTTCACATGCTCTGCCACCTCTGCCAATGCGGTGGACAGGGGACGCATCACTGTGTCTTTTTTCTTGATCAATTGCAACGCCGCCCTTCGGGCGGAACGGGGGCCAAGCCCGGGCAGCTTTGACAGGAGCTGGATCAGCTGATCAAGTTCGGATCCATAAGACGCCTTGCGATACAAATGATTTACCTTCAGCTATGAAATTGTTAAAAGGGCAGCTTAAAACCTTCGGGTAATTGCATGCCGCCGGTGATTTTTGCCATCTCGTTCTGGGAATATTCTTCTGTTTTGCGTTTTCCATCATTAAAAGCGGCCACGATCAGGTCTTCAACCATTTCCGCATCATCACCGTTGAAAAGTGAGGGATCGATTTTCAGGCTTTTCATGTTTCCCTTGCCATTAAGGGTTACAGATACAAGCCCGCCGCCGGATTGGCCGGTGCATTCGGCTTTTTCCAATGCCGCTTGCATTTCGGACATTTTGCCCTGCATTTCCTGAGCCTGTTTCATCATTTTACCAAGGTTTGTCATATTTTCTCCAAATGGTGGTTATCTTTTGGGCTTTAATGTTAAGTTTAATCAAGGCCAAATTCATCTTCGTCAACCAGAAAGCTCTCAGCAGAAAAATCAGCCGAGCCATCATCCAGAATCGCAAATTCATCTAGCCTCTTTCGAATATCAGAAATTTTGGCCCCGGGGAATCGTTCCAGCAGGCTTTTGATAATGGGGTTGGTCATGAGGCGGGCTTTCAGCCGCCGATTATTTTCCAGATCCTGCTCACGCAGTGTGTCATCCCCCTGTTCGGTGGTAAGGGAAATGACCCAATGTCTATTGGTCCATTGTTTGAGCAGACTGATCATGCGTCCGGTCAGATCCTTTGGGGCCTGTTGTTTCAGGCGGATATCAAGGCGGCCCGGCGCAAAGCTTTCCAAATGGGCATTGTCATTAAGCTGAAAGGCGATGACGGCTTCATTATGGCGTTCAAAAAGAGCCACAAAATCTTCGAAACTATTCGGGTTTGCCTCATAATCCTGTTGAATATCCGGCAAAACATCAGGTAAAATATTTGAGGCGAGGACACGGGCCTGCCCATTGCTGCGGATCACATGAAAAGCTTTGGGGGCATTACCGTCATTGCCGTTTTGGGGCGCGTTTTGGGGCGCGTTTTGGGACGACTGCTGCGTTGGGTGGCCCCCAATATTCTGTCCCCCAGTATTTGGTGCGGGTGCTGCCGTGCCGCCAGTTTGCGGAGAATTTTTTAATTGTTTGATCATATCGCCCGGCGTGGGTAATTTGGCCGCATAGGTCATGCGCACAAGCACCATTTCGGCGGCGGCGAGCGGGGAGGGCGCCAAGCGAACCTCATCAAGTCCTTTCAGCAGCATTTGCCAGCTTCGGGTCAGGACAGGCATGCTCAGAGCGGCGGCCATCAATAGACCCTCTGTGCGTTCGGCTTCGGATGTGACGACATCTTCCCCGGCATCCGGCACGACTTTCAGGCGGGTAAGCCAATGGGTTAATTCCAGCATATCGCTTAAAATAACTTCCGGATCCGCGCCGTGATCATACTGGTGACGCAATTGGGTAAGGGCCTCTGCCGTATCCCCCTTCATGATGACTTTATACAGGTCAAGAACCTGCGTGCGGTCGGCAAGGCCCAGCATATCGCGAACCTGCTGTTCGTCCACGTTACCGGCCCCGTGGGCAAAGGCCTGATCCAGCAGGCTCAAGCCATCGCGCACCGATCCTTCGGCGGCTCTGGAAATCATGGCAAGGGCGCTATCTTCTATGTCACATTTTTCCAGCTTGGCGATTTTTCTGAAATGGCTGTTGAGCTGTTCGATGGAGATGCGTCTCAAGTCAAACCGCTGACACCGGCTCAGCACAGTAACCGGAACCTTGCGAATCTCCGTCGTGGCAAAGATGAATTTGACATGGGCCGGTGGCTCTTCCAGTGTTTTTAACAGCGCGTTAAAGGCATTGCGGGACAGCATGTGGACTTCGTCAATGATATATATTTTGAAACGTGCCGAGACAGAGGCATAGCGAACCCCTTCGATAATCTCGCGGATGTCATCGACGCCTGTGCGGCTGGCGGCGTCCATTTCCATCACATCAACATGGCGGGATTCAGCGATGGATTTACAATTTTCACAGTCACCGCAGGGGGCGATGGTTGGCCCGCCTGTACCGTCTTTGCCGATACAATTCAAGGCTTTGGCGATAATGCGGGCCGTGGTTGTTTTGCCGACACCGCGCACGCCGGTCAGGATAAAGGCATGGGCCAAACGCCCGGTTTCAATGGCATTGGACAATGTGCGTACCATGGCGCCCTGTCCAATAAGTTCATCAAAATCAACCGGACGATATTTGCGCGCCAGAACGCGGTAGTTTTCATCTGCAGTGCTGTTGGGCGTTTCTGCCATTGGGTTTTATATCCATGCTAAATCATTTGCGCCACTATAAAACTACGGGGACAAATTTGCCAGCAGTGAGTTGTTTTTTTGTGGAAAATAAAGCCAGAAAAGGGAATAGAGAAGGCAGTATATAGAGTAGAAAAATTTAAGTGAGAGATTGGACAACCCAAAATATCCCGTTACGGCTGCTCCCTTCCGGGCCTGACCGGATTGGCGGGTCTTTTGTCCGCCAACCTCTCGGGCGCATATATGGTCTTTTTTTGAAATAAGATCAAGTCAGTTATGCGCAGGGGTGGAAAAAAAATATTGCCTGTGGCAGTCTCAAATTAAATTTTTCCCAATTCGATGGATATTATATGACGGATAATTGTATTTTTGCCGGCTTTCCCCTTGACCCTGCGGATCATGTCAGGGGCAATGAAAAATGGCTTTCTGAAAAACTTGAGGCACAATCCAGTCGTTTCTTACTCTATGCACGTGGGCGGCCTTTAATGAATATTTCTGAAGATCTGAAACCTGCGTTTAAAACAGCGGATAATATCAAAGCCATTGCGGTCATGGATGGGATTAATGGGGGTGGGAATTGGGATAATATTGACTGGACTTTCCTCGGCATTGATGGGGACGCGGCTATTTTCGCAGTTGCGATAACGGGCAAGCCGGATATTGCGCATGATGAAAAATTCATTGATCTTCGGTCTGTGGCGCTCCAGCTTGGCGCGGATGGCTTCAATGCTGTTCCGTCTTTGCTGGGCCGGGGCAAGATGTTGCTTGACTGGAATGGCCGGCGGCATTTCTGTTCTGGCTGCGGCCATAAAACGCGGGCCGAGCGCGGTGGCTACTTGCGAAAATGCCTGAATGAAGCCTGCAAGGCGGAGCATTTTCCCCGCACGGACCCGGTTGTCATCATGTTTGTGGTTTCGGGCGATAAATGCCTTTTGGGCCGGGGCAAGGGATGGCCGGAAGGTAATTATTCTGCGCTGGCGGGCTTTATGGAACCGGGCGAGTCCATAGAAGAGGCCGTGCGGCGAGAGATTTTTGAGGAAACCGGTATTAAAACAGGGCGCGTCAGCTATGTTAAAAGCCAGCCCTGGCCTTTTCCTTCTTCCCTGATGATCGGCGTTCGGGCCGAGGGCTTGACCCGGAAAATCACCCTTGATGAGGATGAACTTGAGGATGCGGACTGGTTTGACAAGGCTTATTTGCGGGAAATTCTTGCGAGCGGCGGCAGCGCCTCTTTTAAAATTCCGCCCAAAATTGCCCTCGCGCGTTATTTACTGGATGGGTGGTTGCAGGAAGAATAAGACTATTATACTAATGATATAAATCGTTTGTAACATCAAAGAAATTAAGAAAGAAGAAATGATGGAAAAATCACGCCTGACCTATCAAGGCACCGTCTTCCCTTGGCATTGTGATCATATGGAGCATATGAATGTTATGTATTATGTCGGGAAATTTGACGAGGCCTCATGGAGCCTTTTCTCCGACATAGGACTTACGGCGCGGCGGATGCGGGATGAGAAAAAGGGCATGGTCGCCGTGGAGCAGAATATTCAGTATAAGGGCGAACTGATGGCGGGGGATGTGGTTGCTGTCTATAGTGAAATTATCAAACTTACTGATAAATCAGCGACATTTCGTCATGAAATGCGCAATGTGGACACCGGTAACATAGCGGCCATCACCACCCTGACCGGATTATATTTTGACCGGGTCGCTCGCAAGGCCATCAATCTGCCCGATGATATCAAGACAAAATTACAGGATATGCTTTAATCATGGCCCGGGGGCGGGTTAAAGAGGAATGACCATTATTTTCTGTCGAGTCTGTATCGTGCGGCGGGATAGCTGCCCAATATGCGGAATTCATTGGTGAAAAACCCTAATTCTTCAAAGGCATGTTTCACCGCATCATCATTGGGATGGCCTTCTATGTCGGCATAAAACTGGGTTGCCACGAAAGCGCCGTTTATCTGATAGCTTTCCAGTTTGGTCATATTGACGCCGTTGGTGGCAAAGCCGCCCATAACTTTATACAAGGCGGCGGGGACATTACGCACCTGGAAAACAAAACTTGTCATTGTCATGCTGTCCGTCGGGATGTTTGACAAAGCTTCGCGCGCAAAAATGACGAAGCGTGTTGTGTTATGGTCGGCGTCCTCAATATCCCTTTTAAGACTCTGCAATCCATAAATCTCGCCGGCGAGAGAAGAGGCAATGGCCCCGATTGTGGGGTCTTGTAATTCTGAAATCAATCTGGCGGCCCCGGCCGTATCGGAATAGACATCTGGCTCCAGGCCCCAGTTCAATAGATTTTTTCGGCATTGGCCAAGGGCTTGTTCGTGGCTGCGAACGGTTTTGAGACTGGCCATGCTCGCGCCGGGCGCAGCGAGAAGATGATGATTAATCCGCTGAAAATACTCGCCAATGATATGCAGGGAAGAATGAGGGATCAAATGATGGATGGCGGCCACGCGGCCCGCCACAGAATTTTCAATGGGGATCATGGCATATTTTGCCTTGCCCTCCGCCACGGCGGCGAAGACATCCTCGAAAGTATGACAGGGCAGGGCGGTCATGTCGGGAAATACGTTAAGGCACGCCAGATTGGAATAGGCCCCCGGCTCACCCTGAAAAGCAATATTATTCTCTGGATTTGATGTTTTTGGCATTTTTCTACCTTGTTGAATTTTGAGGCAGTATTTAGAAATGACCATGGACTGTCAAATAATTTCAGGAATAACTTGTCATTTTTACTGCTTAATAGGTTAACAAGTCTTGTGTCTGTCAAAAAACAATAGTAAACAGATGACTATAAGAGGGTAAGTACAGTTATGTTAGGGATTTTTTAATCTGGATTATTGTACTTTAGGTAATATTGGACATTTAACCTGCGAGGAAAAACAGTGAATTCCTTTGAGCTGAATAAAATTGCATTGGCATTGTTATTAACGGTGCTGGTCATATTTGGAATTAGTGGCCTGAGTAAGGTCATATTTAAAGAGGAGGTCATGACGTCACATGCCTTTCCCATAGAGGTAGAGGCCGCGGATGAGGCCGTAGCCGCCGTCGCAGAAGTCGTGGAAGGGCCGTCACTGGCGGAAATTATGGCTGCGGCATCTGTTGAAAAAGGCAAAAAGGTTTTCAAGAAATGCAAGGCTTGTCATACAACGGATAATGGCGGCAAGAATTTGGTCGGACCAAACCTGTGGGATATTGTTGGCCATGCCAAAGGTGCAAGGGAAGGCTTTGTCTTTTCCAGCGCGATGAAGAGCGCAGGCGGCGATTGGACCTATGAGGATTTATACGCCTTTTTGAAGAAACCCTCTGCTTTTGTCCCTAAAACAAAAATGAGCTTCGCCGGACTGAAGAAATCTTCTGATCGGGCCAATGTCATTGCCTATATGCGGTCTTTAAGTGACGCGCCTGTTGATCTGCCGGTTGTGGCAGCCGAAGAAATTTTGCCAGAAGAAACTGAGGTGGCTCCTGAAGCAGCGGCAGAGCTGCCGCAAGAGTGATTTTGCTTCCTGAACAGACGAAAAAAGCTGCCTGGAATTCAGGTGGCTTTTTTTATTTCTACTTTATATCTCTAGGCGTTTGATGAAGCGTAAAGGCGGTTCGTCAGTTTGAAAGCTGATGATGTCGATCACGTCCCTCAAGGGATCAATGCTCACCCGCATATGATGGGCATTGGCATGCAGAAGATGCATGTCATCCAACATGAAGCCAACATGACCGGGGAAAAAAGCAATATCCCCATTTTGGGGAATATCGTCATCTGATAATGGCGTGCCGATCATTTCTGCCTGAAGGTCGCTGTCGCGCGGGGCTGAGATGCCGGCGGCCGACAGAGCCAGTTGAATAAGGCCGGAACAATCAATACCCATGCTGCTTTTCCCGCCCCAAAGATAGGGCGAGTAAAGGAATTTCAGGGCTTCTGATACGGGGTCAGTGCCAGAAATATTGCTGATATGTGTGGCATAGATCCAATTGTTATCCACCAGTTGAACAAAACCATTCTTTGGCACATCGTTGATGACAGACACATCGGACATCATGAAAATTTTACCAATGGGCGGTGATTTGGGGTCTGGCTCCGGGAAAATATAGGTGCACAGGCTCGTCACATGGTGGGTTGTGGGAAAAATATCCGGACTTAACGCGTCAACGCGGCAATATCCAACATATTTGTCGCGACTTGCCTGACCCCATGCCCAGCCATCCAGAATCTCATAAACCGTGAAATGCTCGCCGTAAAGAAGCTGGGTATTTGTGTTTGATTTTATATCAGGGCGGTTATGAAGATTGGTCAGGCCGTGAACCAGTTGGTAATCATTGCCGCTGCAGAATTTCTCGGCCGTAACCTTTCCTTCGAGAGAACGTGCAGCCAGATCACCCCGCGCGGGCGTAATCCTTGGATCCAGTACAAGGTCAGACATTATTATTCCCTCATTATTTTTTCTATAGCATTCTTAATATGGGCCATGTGATATTTTAGGCAATATTTTATTCGTTGGTTTGTTTGTTGGCCTTTTCCATTGTTTCGGCAAAATCGGTTAAAAATACCGCCCCTTTTACCGTACGCTGAATGAGAACATTTCTTTTGTCTGTTTCATCCCTTGCGCGTTTGGCAAACCCTAAAATACTCAAAGAATCAATGGCTCTGGTAATGACGGGTTTGGAGACATCCAGTGATTTGGCAAGCCCCCGAACCGTATGCGGCCCGTTTTCCAGATATATTCTCAGCAAAAGGGCCAGCTGACGCGAGGTCAGGTCAGGCCCTTTGGATTTAACCGTATCTGTCAAGGTCTGCAGCCATAGCCTTAACCCTTTGTGCCCGCCTAAATCAATATTCATCCGTTAATCCACAGTCCTTTTATTTTTCAAATATTGCCTGTATATAATATTTTCTGCAACTTGTTTTAACCATCACTTGCAAAAGCTGTTCTTTAAATATGAATAGACAGTTCTCAGGCCCATGGCTTCGCCGCCCTGCGGGCGTCCCGGTTGCGCGCTGGCATTCCAGGAGAAGACATCGAAATGAACCCATTTTTCAGGTTTGGACACAAAATGCTTTAGAAATAATGCCGCCATAATTGCGCCGCCGAATGGGCTTGACCCCATATTGCTTATATCTGCGCAGTTTGATTTAAGGTCAGGGGCATAGGGGGCATAGAGCGGCATACGCCATATCGGGTCATTTTCCTCAGCGGAATATTGTGCCAGATCGTGGGCAAGCTCATCGCCGTCCGTGAAAAAAGGAACAATGGCGGGGCCCATGGCCACCCGCGCCGCGCCGGTCAGGGTGGCAAAATCCAGTATGAGATCAGGATTGTCTTTGGATGCCAGAGCCAAGGCATCGCATAGAATCAGGCGGCCTTCTGCGTCGGTATTATCCACTTCGACTGTGGTGCCTTTATAGGTTTTGATAATATCGCCGGGCCTGAAGGCGTCGCTGGAAATATTATTCTCCACTGCTGGTATCAGGAGGCGCAAACGCACATCAAGGCCGGTTTCCATTATCATTTGCGCAAGCCCCAAGGTGTGGGCCGCGCCGCCCATATCCTTTTTCATATGCCGCATACCGGAAGACGGCTTTAAATCCAGACCGCCGGTGTCAAAACAGACGCCCTTGCCGACCAGGGTTAATTTGGGCGCAGTCTTTCTGCCCCAGCTCATATCCAGCAGGCGCGGCGTGTTGGCGGCGGCCCGCCCCACAGCGTGAATAGTGTTATAGCCTTTAAGCAGCAAGTCATCACCGACGGTTTCCGTAAAATCGGCGTCATATTTATCCGCCATATCTTTCATGACGGTTGACAGGTGGCTCGGCCCCATATCACAGGTGGGGGTATTGACCAGATTGCGTACCAGCGTAATGGCGCTGACCGTGGCGTTGATTTCATTAAGGTCATCGTCATTTTTCAGAACCAAAGTGGCTTTGCGGCTATTTTTCTTGCCCAGATAGTGATCAAATTTATATTGTGCCAGCGCCCAGCCAATGGCCGGATGTTTTGGATCATTTTCACTTTCAAGGCGGTATTTGCCTTCGGGCAGACTGGTGGCCAAGGGGGCAAGGCACCAAAGATCTGGCGTTTCATTATTTTCCGGATCATCACCAAATCCGATAGCTATCGCAGCTAATTCACCGGATGCGCCCACAAGCTTAAGGATTTCCCCTTTGTCCGCCTTAAAGCCATTATCCTTTGCCCATCTGGCCTGCATTGGCGGCAGAGACTTGAGCCAGGTTTCAAGGCTTGCCGCGGATATGATATATATGGGGATTGCCGTATCATAATTTTTAATTGTCAGATATTCACTCATTAACAAATGCCCATCACAAATCGCAGCTTTGAACAGTGATGTCCGCAAATGACCGTCGTTCCGAGATAATCGTGAAACGATATTCTTTGTCCTGAACAACGACCGTATGATAAAGCGGCAACGGGCCGCTTGCTTCCTGTGTCTCACCGCCCGGCAAGGTAAAGCTTGCCGTTACGGGCTTTAAAGGATCAAACCATGCTTCCGGATTGCCGTCCTCATTAACGGTCGGGCTGCCCTTCGCCGTGATGGTGATCAGGCCGCGATAAAAACTGATGCTGCCATTTTTGGCTTGTGATACGGGCGTATGAATGACAATTCTTTTTGCCAGCGCCGCTTCAGTACATTTGGCATCTTTCGACATGCCGGCAATCAGGCTGTTCATTCTTTGCGGACTTATGCCATCCGACACCTTTTGGTTAATGGTCAGCAGAAGATTCTGGATGGCCTCACTGGGTAAAAGCTTTTGCATTTTATTCAAGGCGGCTTCCGTATTGCCAAGCTCAATGCGCAAATTCTCCAGATCGGCGGTTTGCTGGTCGAATTTTTCACTATTATAGGCCATATTGCGCAGGGCTATTTTCTGTCCTGTGTCAAAGGCGAAATAGCTGCTGCCGATGAGAATGGAAAGAATAATAATGAATTTGAAAAACGTCCAAAATCTCTGACTGCGGCGTTTCTGGAGTTCTTTTCTATGGGCTAGGCCGAGTGACATATGATACAAACTTCCCACTGGTTGAATTTAACAAACGGACTTTAAACCAGAACAATCTATTTCTCAATAGATTGGTTCTTTTTTGTTTGGCTTTCCAAGCTATTAACAGCAGGGCTGTGGTTATCAATTCAGATATTCAAGGCCTGATCCAGATCGGTGATGATGTCTTTGATGTCTTCGATGCCGACGGACAGGCGGATGACGTCGGGGCCGGCCCCGGCGGCGATCTGTCCGGCCTCATCCAGTTGCCGGTGCGTGGTGGACGCGGGGTGAATGATCAGGCTGCGGGTATCGCCAATATTGGCCAGATGCTTGAATAATTTTACGCCTTCGACCATTTTAATTCCGGCATCATAACCACCTGTCAGGCCGAAGGTCATCACAGCCCCGCCGCCTGCCGGCATGTATTTCTGTTGCAGGGCATGATAATCATCACCCTCCAGTCCGGCGTAGGATACCCATGATACTTTGTTATGCCTTTGCAGAAACTGTGCGATATTGAGCGCATTGTCACAATGGCGCTGCATGCGCAGGGGCAAGGTTTCGATACCATTGAGGATATAAAAGGCATTTTGCGGCGACAGACATTGGCCAATATCGCGCAGGCTCAAGACCCGGCAGGCAATGGCAAAGGCGATATTGCCCATGGCGGCTCCGAAGACATCACCAATGACCATGCCGTGATAGCTGTTGCAGGGCGCGCTCAGGGTTTTATATTTGTCACGTGATTCAGGGGCCATCCAGTCGAATTTTCCGCTGTCGACAATGACGCCGCCAATGCTGTTGCCTTGCCCGCCGAGGAATTTGGTCAGGCTGTGAACCACAATATCCGCGCCATGCTCGATAGGGCGGCATAAATAGGGGCTGGCCAGCGTATTATCGACAATCAGGACAATGCCGGCCGCATGGGCAACCTCGGCAATGGCGGCAATATCCGTGACCACGCCGCCCGGATTGGCGAGGCTCTCTATGAAGATGGCTTTCACCCTATCATTCATGGCGGCTTTAAAGCTTGCCGCTGTGGGGTCAACAAAAGTCGTTTTCCAACCGAATTTTTTAAAACTTTCCCCCAGTTGATTGACCGAACCACCATAAAGCTTGTTGGCGGCGAGGATTTCATCGCCCGGCTCCAGCAAGGTATGGAATACTGTAAATTGCGCCGCATGACCGCTGGAGACCGCCAGTGCCGCCGTGCCGCCTTCGAGGGCCGCAACACGATTTTCCAAAACCGCCACTGTCGGGTTGGTGAGTCGGCTGTATATATTGCCAAATTCCGTAAGATTAAACAGATTGGCCGCCTGCTGCGCCGTGGTGAACTCGTAGGAGGCGGTCTGATAAATCGGTGTCGCGCAAGCGCCCGTGGCAGGGTCGGCTTGTTGTCCGGCATGTATGGCTAATGTTGAAAAGCTATAGTTTTCAGTCATTTATCTCGTGTCCTTATGTTGTGGCTATTTTAAAGGGCGTAAAAGCATGTATTTAAAGTGGCTTAGAAAGTGGTATCATGGTACCATGGTTGTAACTATATGAATTTATAACAATATTTCCCGTTGACATTCAAGAAATTACTGGCATATTGCGCAAGTTTTATGGCGCGATGTTATTTTTAATTCGCGCTGAATTTGATTTAAGGAAAATGAGATGAAAACCTACTCTGCGACGCCAGCAGATATTGAGAAAAAATGGTTCGTCATTGACGCCGAGGGAATTATTCTTGGTCGTATGGCAGCTATCATTGCTACTCGTCTGCGCGGCAAACACAAGCCTACATTTACGCCTCACATGGATGATGGCGATAATATCATTGTTATCAATGCTGAAAAAGTCAAGCTTTCCGGCAAGAAAATGGATGACAAGATTTATTATTGGCATACGGGTCATCCCGGCGGGATCAAACAGCGCACGCCGCGTGATATCCTCGAAGGCGATCATGCGGAACGTGTGGTTGTTCAGGCTGTGAAACGGATGCTGCCAAGCGGGCCTCTCGGCAGTGAGCAGATGAAGAATTTGCGGGTTTTTGTCGGGCCGGAACATACACATGCCGCCCAGAACCCAGAGGTTATTGATGTGGCAGCAATGAATATCAAGAATACAAGGAGCAGGGCATAATGGCTGAAGAAAAGAAAACGCTGGAAGATCTGAAGGATATTACTTCAGAAGTCAAGGCCAAGGCTGTTGCGGCTCAGGAAACCGA
Organism: Emcibacter sp.; assembly: GCA_026982375.1. GTDB lineage: Bacteria > Pseudomonadota > Alphaproteobacteria > Sphingomonadales > Emcibacteraceae > Paremcibacter. Next base: position 17,056 of record JALSHF010000217.1, read on the forward strand.
TGGTGAGACTGTCGCTGTTGAGCCAAAAATCGACGCGCAAGGCCGCTCATATGCAACGGGCAAGCGTAAAGATGCGGTTGCCCGCGTCTGGATCAAGCCGGGTAAAGGCCTGATCACGATCAATGGCCGGGACCAAAAAATTTACTTTGCCCGTCCAACGCTGCGCATGGTTGTTAATCAGCCTTTCGGCGTGACATCCCGCGTGGGCCAGTTTGATGTGATTGCAACGGTTAAGGGCGGCGGCCTGTCCGGTCAGGCCGGGGCGGTACGTCATGGCATTTCAAAGGCATTGACATATTACGAACCTGATTTGCGTCCGGCCTTGAAAGCCAATGGCTTCATGACCCGCGATGCTCGCGTAGTTGAACGTAAAAAATACGGCAAAGCCAAAGCCCGCAAGAGCTTCCAGTTCTCCAAACGTTAAGACAGAAACGCGAAATTACTCAATTAAACAAAAGGCTTGCATATTATGCAGGCCTTTTTTGCATTCTGAAAACATTCAAAAAATGGTGTATTCCCTAACATACCCGGTTCTGATTATAATGAGTCAACCAAACACCAATATTCTGCCAGTCCTGATACATTGGCCTGTTTTCTGGGCGCATCCCTCATTGACAGATTAGACTTTCAGGAGGGCTTTAAAAGTTTCATCAATAGTGTTCAGGGTTTTGAGATTAGCTTTATAGGCCTGGCTGGCTTTGATGAGCTCTGCAATTTCTGTGGGAAATGATACATTGGGAACATTAACAAGGCCGCCTTCTCCGGCAAATGAGGAAGAGGGGTCATATACAGACAGGCTCGCAGGGGAAACCGGTATGGTCGTGGCTCGCGTTCCGCCCGTGGGAAGCGACGTCTGTTCAACGCGCTGGGGCGTGTAACCCGCTTTGAAAGCCTGCCCGGCAACGGTAGCTCCCTGACTTTGTGGGGAAGACTTGACCTGTGAATTGACAATGTTGTTTGCCGCCGCATTAAGGCGGCTGCTTGATGCTATTAATCCTGAAACACTGGTCTGTATTGCCTTAAACATTTTGTTCTTCTTCAGCTTCTCCGCTCCCCTTGATTTTCTTAAAGGGAGGACATTTCTGCGGTATCGTCATCTATTCAAGGGAAAGGATATTTCCAATGGATAGATAGCGCGATTCTGGTAACTTTACCGGGGGAGTTCTAAAATTATCTTAATAAAAGATAAATTTTTCATTGTTCATGAAATGCGCTTGCTTTTAACTTTGCGCGGTCTTGTCTTGGGCTGCCTGGGCCAGGGCGCTTGCCAGATTTAATGACCCCTGCAGACGGTTCGCTATTTTTGACCATTTGCGCACATAAACCAATTTGTGGTCAGGGCGCAGTTTTATGATGGTCGATTGATTAGACATAAATTCCACAAGCCCGGCCGGATTGGCGAATTTTGCCCCTCGAAAAGTGACAATGGCGCCTTTGGGGCCGGTATCAATTTTCTCAATGCCGGCGAGACGACAGAAATACTTGATAAGAATGATCCGCAGTAAATGTTCGACCTCCTCCGGCAAATCGCCAAATCTGTCGATCAGTTCGGCGCCAAAGGCGTCTATTTCCCGCCGATCATTCAAATCCGCCAGACGGCGGTAAAGGGACATACGCAGATTAAGGTCAGGCACGTAACTCTCTGGAATCAATACCGCCGCGCCCACATTGATTTGCGGTGACCAGATGCCATCTATTTCGTCATCCGCAATACCTGTTTTCGCATTGGCGACGGCTTCTTCCAGCATATGCTGGTAAAGTTCCATGCCGACTTCTTTGATGTGACCGGATTGTTCCTGCCCAAGCAGGTTTCCGGCACCGCGAATATCGAGGTCATGACTGGCAAGGGTAAAGCCCGCGCCCAGCGTATCCAGCGTTTGCAGCACTTGAAGGCGTTTTTCGGCTTGCTTCGTTGGCAGCCTGCGCGGCTCTAGCGTAAGATAGGCATAGGCCCGGGTTTTCGACCGCCCCACCCGCCCGCGCAGCTGATAGAGCTGGGCAAGGCCAAACATATCGGCCCGATGAATGATCATGGTGTTGGCCGTGGGTATATCCAGACCGGATTCGACAATAGTGGTGGAGATCAGAACATCATATTTACCGTCATAGAAAGCATTCATGATATCTTCAATCTGGGTGGGGGACATTTGGCCATGGGCCGTGGCACATTTGACTTCCGGCACATGTTCGCGCAAAAGATCTTCGATATCTTTTAAGTCCGATACCCTTGGGCAGACATAAAAACTCTGTCCGCCCCGGTAATATTCCCTGAGCAAAGCTTCGCGGATTACCATACTGTCCATGGGCAGGACAAAGGTGCGAATGGCCAGCCGGTCTACAGGCGGCGTGGCAATCAGGCTCAGACCACGCATGCCGTTCATGGCCAGTTGCAGCGTGCGCGGTATGGGCGTCGCCGTCAAAGTCAGCACATGGACGTTATGCTTCATTTTTTTCAGGCGTTCTTTGTGACCCACGCCAAAATGCTGTTCTTCATCAATGATGATCAGGCCAAGGTTTTTAAAATTTATGGTTTTACCGAGCAGGGCATGGGTGCCAATGACAATCTCGCAGGTGCCTTGGGCCAGCTCTTCGCGGGTTAATTTCTGGTTTTTGGAGGTCACCAGTCTGGACAGATGGCCAATCTTGACCGGCAGCCCCCGGAAACGATCCGTAAAGGTTTTATAATGCTGGCGGGCCAGCAGTGTTGTCGGGGCAATGATGGCCACCTGAAAACCTTCCATCACGGCAAGGAAAGCGGTTCGCAAAGCTATTTCTGTCTTGCCAAAACCCACATCGCCGCAGATAAGCCTGTCCATGGGTTTGCCGCCGGACAGATCGCCAATCACATCCGCAATGGCGCGTAGCTGATCATCGGTCTCATTATAGGGAAACCGCGCGCAAAATTCATCATATAATCCTTCCGGCGGCTGAATGACCGCCCCTTTGCGCAAGGCCCGCTGGGCGGCGACCTTGATCAGTTCATCGGCCATATCCCGAATGCGTTTTTTGAGCTTGGCTTTGCGCCCCTGCCATGCCGCCCCGCCGAGCTTGTCCAGCTGGCCGTCACTGCCTTCGGCTCCGTACCGGCTTAATATTTCAATATTTTCCACGGGGACATATAATTTATCGCCGCCGTGATAGGTCAGATGAACGCAGTCATGGGCGGCCCCGTTCACGTCAATGGTGACGAGCCGCTCATAACGGCCAATACCATGATCCATATGCACCACAAGATCGCCGGGGGTGAGGGCAGAGGCCTCTTGAATAAAATTTTCAGCCTTGCGTGATTTTCGAACTTTACGGACGAGGCGATCCCCCAGAATATCCTGTTCTGAGATGATGACGACATCATCTGTCTCAAAACCATGTTCCAGCGGCAGAATAATCAGGCCCAGAACATCGGTGGATAATTTTTTGCAATTGGCCCATTTATGTATGATTTTATGGTTTGGCATGCCATGTTCGCCCAGCACTGCGGCCAACCTGTTTTGCGATCCTGCGCTATAGGAGGCGATCATAACCTGTTTGCCGGTGCCTTGCCGTTCCGTGCAATGGCGGCGCAGCGCATCATAGACATTCAGCGTTTGATCATTCTGTTTATGATTTCTTTCTGGCGAAAAATCCCGGCCAACCTTGCCGTCGAGTACCATATGATTGACATCCGGCGGGGCGTGAAAGCTGGTGAATTGATGGATTTTCCGGTCTTCACAATAGTTCTGCCATTGCTGCGATGTCAGATAGAGCTTTTCGGGCGGCAGCGGTTTATAGGTTGAGAAACTGCTGGCGCGGCCCCTTATCGTTTGGTCATAGGCCTCTTTTCGGGTTTGATAATAATCCTTGATGGCGGCCAGACGATCGGCAAAAGCCTCCCCCGTCAGGGAATCCATGGTCACGGGGCAGTCCGGCAGATAATCGAACAGCGTTTCCAGTTTAAAATGAAAATAGGGCAGCCAATGTTCCATACCCTGATGCCTGCGGCCTTCCTTGATGGCCTCATACAGCGGGTCCTGATCCAGAATATTGCCGAATTGCCGCGTATAGGCCCCGCGAAACCGCCGGATGCTCTCTTCATCCAGCATAATCTCGCTCATGGGGACGAGGGTCATTTCTTCGATATTATCTGCTGTGCGCTGGCTGACGGGGTCAAACTGCCGCATGCTTTCAATGACATCGCCCCATAGATCAATGCGCACCGGACTGTCATGGCCCGAGGGGAAAATATCGATCAAACCGCCGCGAATGGCAAAATCACCATGTTCCATCACCGTGCTGGACCTTGCGTAACCATTGCGGATCAGGAAAGCTGTCAGATGCGCCACGTCAATCTGATCACCGACCATGGCGCAAAATGACAGATTTTTAAGACTGTCCCGTTCGGGTATCATCTGGGCGGCGGCATTGATGGTGGTGATGATCAGCCTTTTCCTGCCGGGCGGCGGCGGGGCGGCCAATTTGCTCAGGGTTGTCATGCGCTGGGCGCTGATATTCGGATTGGGCGATACCCGGTCATAGGGCAGGCAATCCCAGGCGGGAAATATTAAAATTTCCGTTTTAGGGGAGAAAAAAGCAACAAGATCCGCAAAATTATGCAGCCGCTGATCATCGCGGGCAATATGCAGCATATCGCCCTCTTTAGTATTTGAGGCATTTAATATCTGGGCAATGAACAAGGCGTCGCGGCCTTCAGGGGATTGGGCAATGACAAGGGGAACTTCGGCAGATATGAATTGATTTTGTTTATTCACTTGATGATCTTAAGATAATCGACGGCTTGCAGCATTTCCATGACGTCATGCTGCAAATGATCGGGAACCTGTTTATCCTTGGTGATCCAGGCAACAATATTGCCATCTGATTCCCGCAATAAATTTTCATAACGGTCTAACTGTTCAGAAGTAAGGCCGGCTATATGCGTGTCAGCAAAATGACCAAGCAGGATATCGGCCTCTTTTATTCCGCGATGCGCGCTTCTGAATTTCAGGCGTTTTATACGGATATCATGGGGTTCATCCGCGTCAATTTCAGGTTCAATAAAACCGGGAGCATCAAATGAAGGCATGGCAGTTACATTCTGTTGTGAGTTAACTCTTTAAGGTATAATGTGCTAGTGATAGGAAAAATAACAACCTGAATCAAATAGAAACGCATGCGACCGGAAATTTTATATCCATTCTTTGCCGATACCGTTAGCCTCCCCGGTGTGGGGGGGCGGATTGCGAGCCTGCTTGAAAAAATTCTGGGCCGCAAACTGGCGGATATATTCTGGCATTTACCGGTGGATATCATCGATCGCAGGGCCTGCCCGCCCTTGTCGGAAATTAAATATGATCAGATTGTCACGGTGAAGGTCACCATTGATAAACATGACGCCCCGCCGCGCGGTTCGCGCCGGCCCTACCGCGTATGGTGTCATGATGACAGCGGCAGTTTGCAATTGATTTTTTTTCATGCGAAAGGCGATTATATCCTGCGGCAACTGCCCGTGGGGGAAGAGCGCCTGATTAGCGGCAAGATCGAAGTTTTTAACGAACAGCTTCAGATGAGCCATCCCGACTATATGGTTTCGCCGGACAAACAGGATGATATTCCGGATGTGGAACCCGTCTATCCCTTAACGGCAGGCATCAGCGGTAAGGTCATGACCAAAATTGTGCGCGGGGCCTTGGAAAAGCTGGTGCCATTGCCGGAATGGCAGGATATATCCCTGCGGTCACGGGAAGGGTGGCCCCCATGGATGGCGGCGGTGAAGGCGGCGCATATGCCGCAAAGCCACGGGGATTTACAGATGAACAGCCCCGCCCGCGCGCGGCTCGCTTATGATGAGTTTCTGGCCAATCAATTGGCTCTTGAAATTATGCGCCGTCACAATCAAAAGAAAAAGGGCCGTTCTTTGAAGGTCCGGGGGGCGTTAAGGGCGCAGCTGCTGAAAAATTTACCCTATCAACTGACCAACGCCCAGACCCGCAGCATCAGCGAGATAGAAAAGGATTTGGCAGCGCCCTATGCCATGATGCGCTTGCTGCAGGGTGATGTAGGCAGCGGCAAGACAGTTGTGGCTCTGCTGGCCATGCTGATCGCTGTGGAAAATAACGCCCAGGCCGCCATGATCGCCCCGACGGAAATTCTGGCGCGGCAACATTATGTCAGTCTGCTTGACATGACGGCGGGTATGGACATCAATATTGCCGTTCTGACAGGCCGCGACAAAGGCCGGGCGCGGAAGAAAATACTGGATGACTTGCAGTCGGGAGAAATTGATATTCTGGTCGGCACCCATGCCCTGTTTCAAAAGGATGTGATTTATCATGATCTGGTTTTTGCGGTGGTTGACGAACAGCATCGTTTTGGGGTTGAGCAGCGCATGGCTTTATCTGCTAAGGGGCGCGGTGCTATGGATATGCTGGCCATGACGGCGACGCCAATTCCGCGAACTTTAACCTTGACGGCTTACGGCGACATGGATGGCTCGCGCCTTGACGAAAAACCGCCGGGGCGAAAGCCTGTGGATACCAGAATAATCCCCCTGGGCCGGCTTGATGACGTGGTTCAGGGGATTAAGCGCGCGCTTGCGGGGGGCAACAGGGCTTTCTGGATTTGCCCTTTGGTTGAGGAATCCGAAGTTCTGGATCTGGCCGCCGCCGAACAAAGACACCGCCATCTTGAACAGATTTTCGGGCCAAGGGTCGGGCTGGTTCACGGCAAAATGAAGTCCAAGGAAAAAGATGACGTCATGACGCGTTTTATCTCTGGTGATATTGACATATTGGTGGCCACGACGGTGGTCGAGGTTGGCGTGAATGTGCCGGAAGCCACCATCATGATTATTGAACATGCCGAAAGATTTGGCCTGTCGCAGCTTCATCAGTTGCGGGGCCGGGTTGGGCGCGGGCTGGCGCAATCCACGTGCCTGTTGCTTTACGGTAATCTGAGCGGTACGGCGGCAAAGGCGCGGCTGGAGATCATGCGGGAAACCGAAGATGGTTTTCGGATTGCCGAAGAAGATTTGCGCCTGCGCGGTGCCGGTGAATTGCTGGGGACCCGCCAAAGCGGTATGCCGGATTTTAAAGTGGCAACCCTCGAAGAAAACGGGCAATTGATTGGCGTTGCGCGGGATGATGCGCGGCTCATCATGGAAAAGGACCCCGAGCTTAAAAGCGAACGGGGGCAGGCTTTAAGAATATTATTGTATCTGTTTGAGCGAGACGAAGGCGTCAAATATCTGACATCAGGCTGAGGGTTTATCGTCTTTTTTTGGCAGGCGGCTTGGGTCCACGAGGCCGGCGGAGATAACATATTTTGCCCCTTCATCCGGAGTCATATCCAGATAGATAACATCCTTTCTGGGGACGAATAACAGAAAGCCGGATGTGGGGTTTGGCGTTGTCGGCAGGAAAACATTGACCACATCATCCTGCATTTTTGCCTGTACTTCGCCGGTATTCTCACCGGAAATAAAAGCAATGGCCCAGATGCCTTTGCGCGGATATTCCACCAGAACCACATCCTGAAAACTGACGGCATCTTCGGAGATGACCGTTTCAAAAATCTGCTTCAATGTATTATAAACGCTTCTGATGATTGGCATACGGTTAAGTATTTTTTCGCCGACCCGGATCAGGCTTTTGCCAAGAAAATTAGCGGCAAGAAAGCCGAGTGTCGTTAACATGAGAAAAAGGAAAACCAAGCCAATTCCCGGCAGAGGGAAAGGCAGATAAGTTTCAGGATTATAAGCCACCGGAATTAATGGTTTGATATTGCGGTCAATTAAATCAATGAAAGCAAGGGCTAGATAAATGGTGATGCCCACAGGAGAGGCGACGACAAGACCGGTCAGGAAATAAGTTCTCAAACGCTGAAGTATGGTTTTTTCCGGTTTAACTTTTAAGGGGTCAGTCATATATTCCAATCTTGTAATTCAGGGCCATTGATTCATACATACCAGAAGAAAATAGGGTGCCACTATGGCATAAATATGTCTTTTCTAGAGTGTTTTTGTATACATACGGTAGTTTTTATAACGCCAACAACCGATGGTTTCCAGCATTTTGGAAAGGCGGCTATTATCCTCTAAAACCCAAGACAGTTCCGCATGGGTGCAGCCGGAATTGGCGGCATGAATTCGGCATTCTTCGATGAGGGCAAAGGCCATTGCACCGCCAACGGCGGTATTTTGAAATTCTTTTCGAACGCCCATCAAGGGGACGCGAACCGTTTTATAGGTTGGCCTGATCTTAAGGCGCCATAACAGCTTGAAAATACCGAAAGGAAACAGGCTTCCCTTTATATCGGTGATGATTTCGTTCAGATTGGGCAGCGCGACCATCATCGCCATGGGCACCCCGTCATATTCTGCGATATAGGCGAAATCCTCACGGATCAGGAGCTTCATATCTTTTACGGTTTTATTCAGCTCGGCTTCGGTAAAGGGCAAAGCCATCCAATTGCCCGACCAAGCATCATTAAAAATTTCGAGAATGGTTTTTAAATCCTGCTCGTAATTTTTCATATTTATGGGGCGTAGTCTGATTTTGCCGTCTCTCATGCTGCGGGTGATCATTTTTTTGATGGTCGGCGGCAGAACATCTTGGTCAAACTTCAGGTAATAAGCCCATAAATCCTTAATTTTCTCCATGCCATAATTGGTCATCAAGTCTTGATAATAGGGCAGAGCATGGTTCATCATCAAACTTGGCGGCGTATCAAAACCATCAACAAGCATGCCCGCTTCTTCATTAATAGACAGGCTGAAGGGGCCAATCACCTTGTCACGGCCATTCTGTTTTAACCATTGGAATGCCGTGTCCAGAAGGGCGCCGGCAGCTTGATCGTCGTTGATACATTCAAAAAACCCGAAATGCCCGATTTTTTCATGATATTTCTGTTCCACCAACTCATCAATCTGGGCGCTGATCCGGCCCACAACCCGCTCCCCTTTGCAGGCCAGCCAGAATTTTGCGCGGGCATGTTTAAAATAAGGGTTTTTTGACGGATCCAAGACTTCCATGCGTTCCAATATCAGGGGCGCAACCCAATTGGGGTCATCTTTATAAAGATCCCAGGGCAATTTGACGAAGCGTTTCAGGTCCTGTTTGTTTGTCACCTCTTTTATGGTGATGGCTGATGTCATGTGAGTATCCTTATTCTTCAGTCAGCAAAATAAAACTCAAGCCCATGAGGGCAAAAAGAAAAAACGGCAGCCAGGCCGCAATCATTGGCGGCACGGCACCATATTGGCCCAGGGCCACAAACAGGTTGTTGATAACAAAATAGCCAAACCCCATAGCGCCGGTCAACGCAATCCGGCCGAAAAGATTGCCGCCCCGATGCAGCCCGAAAGCCGCAAGACCCGCCAGCAAAGGCATGAGCAGCGTGCTGAGCGGCGCGACGAATTTCTGATATAGCATGGTTTCAAAACTTGCCGTGTTATGGCCTTCTTTTTTAAGTTGCGTAATGGCGGTGCGCAGTCTCTGGATGCTAACGCGATCCGGCTTAAGGGCCAAGGCGATAAAACGTTTTGGCGGGATATCCGTATCCCAGATAAGATTTTCCATGGGGGTGACTTTTAAAGTTTTGATGTCAAATTCCTTGACCTCGAACATTGTCCATTTATCATCGCGGAATACAGCAAAATCGGCCTTGATCAGCGAGGTGATTCGCTTGTCCTTGTCCCGAATATACTGGGTCACCTTATCCAGAAGTAAAATGCTGCCATTACGGCTGGCACTTTCCGCCTTGATCAAATTATTCCCATCCGTGACCCATGTGTCATAAACCGTGTCAGGGGCAGGAGGCAGGTCGGCGGCATATTTATTCTCTTTCCAGTTCTTGAGCTCTGCCTTGGCGTGAACAGCCACGGTTTCCGTAAATACAAAATGCAGGCTGGCAATCAATAAAGACATGAGAAGAAGGGGCGTTATTATTCTAAAGGCTGACCAGCCGGACGCCTTCATAATGATAATTTCGCTGTGGATATTCAGGCCCGCGAGGCTAATGATAGCGGCCAAAAGAGCGACGAAGGGGGAAAAGAGCGACAATAATGTAGGTGTTCGAAGTGTCACATAATGCCACAGATCAGCATTGACCGCACCGTCCCCGGCCAATATGTCGTCAGATTCAGACAAGAGGTCGAGCATTTGCAATGTGGCTACCAGACCGATTAATATGATGATATATCGGCTGATGAAAAGCTTGGCCAGATAAACGTCCATACTACCAGGATTGAAAATTCCGCCGAGATGGCCCGAAAATTTGATAAATCGTTCCATATTAACTTACCGTCCGTAATCGTCTGATGATACGGCTTATGGCTTCCACCATAACCTCATAGATAATTTCAATACGGCGCAGCGGTAATCCGCCTACTTTATAGGCCCCGATATAATATAATCGCGCCGTGAGCAGGATGAAAATCACTGTCGGCAGCCAGATCACCAGCCAAGGGGAAACCCCGCCCATAGCCGAGAAATTAAGGCCAAATTCCAGAAGTTTATGATAAACGAGCAGAATGATTACCCCGACGGTGATGCCAAGTGCCCGCCCGGATCTTTTGGCAACCAAACCCAGCGGAATGGCCAGAAACGGCACGATTAGAATTGAAAGTGCGCGGGCAATACGGGAATGAAGTGTCGCTATGATCGCGGGATCATCACTTCCCCGCGCCTGCCAAAGCTCTATGATGGTCATTTCTTTTGCCTCTTGCCCCCGGTCACGGAAACTGGCAAAATTTGGCACATCCATGGGCAGGTCATGCATATCAAAATTGACGATATTAGGCCGGCTTTGGGTTAAATCCAGATCTATAATCATGCCATTATATACCCTCAAGATCAGAAAGCGTTGATCGGGAGAGACAAAAAAGCTGCCTCTTTCCGCGCTGATGGATTGAATTCGGCCATTGGCTGATTCTTTTTGAGCAAATATATTGATGAGCTCTCGTCCCGAATCCCGGGATTCCTCGATACGCAATGTCAGGCCATCGCCAAGATTTGTAAATTCCCCGGCTTTGATGCTGGCCCCTAATGCGCCGCTTCGCACATCAAAGACCAGACCTTGATAGGCGTATCGGCTATAGGGCTGGATGAAGCCAACGACGATGACATTTACGATAAGTAAGAATATGGCGATATAGAAAGTTGGCACGGCCAGACGATTAAGACTCATCCCCGTGGCCAGCAAGGCGTCAAGTTCGCTGTTCAGCGCAAGTTTTCGTACCGCGAGAAGGACGCCTAAAAACATGGATAACGGCAAGACCAGCGTCAGATATTGCGGCATAAGATTGCCCAGCATGCGCCAGACAATATCAATCGGGCCGCCCTGATTAATCACAAAGTCAAAAAGACTGAGCATTTTTTCCAATAAAAGCAATACAGCAGATATGCCCAAAGTCACCAATAGGGGCACAATTGTTTCTCGCAATATATATTTATCAATTTTTTTTAGCATTAAGTCGCTTTTGGTCTGGATTTAGCCTAATTTCCAACTTATAGCTTTTGATCTGCCAAGAATATAGCTAAAAGGAAAAATAATTTTTGCTTAATGACCTGTTTTTATGGTTTTTATAGGGCCAAAATAGAAAAAATAACAGTTGGAATCCGCGTTGGGAATTATTGCCATATTAAGTAGCCCGTCTTCTTTTGCCCATAATGGTGAAATGGAAAAAATTCGCACCATTATTGCAAGCGGGTCGGGTATTTTTCATTACGAAGTGGAAAAACATAAAGATATCGCCGAAGCCCTGACAAGGTTTCAGCAGGCGAATGTTGAAGCCATTGTCATTCTTGGGGATCGGGCGCTGACATCGGCAACTTTTGAGCATATTGTTGAGAAAAACCTGCTCAAAGGGATGGATATTCCTTTGGCGATTCTACCGGCGGGCGATAATAATATTGTTGCGGAAAATTTTGGCGCAAATCACCCGGAACCTCATCTTGCTTTAAAAAGCCTGCTGGAGAAGCATCAAAAAGGTAACTTGCCCGTAACAGAAATTCCGCTGATCAAACTGGAAGGCGTCAGGGGTGTTGGTTATCTTTACGGACTTTTCTTTTGTGCCGGTGAAGTGATTAAACAAAAGAATCTCTTTAAACGAAAAATATACGGAAAAAATTTATTTAAAGGCTTTCGTAATTGGCTGAATATAGTAATCCTCATTCAATCCGCCTATCGCCGTTCCATGGGGAAAAATAAACTTGAAGAGGCTATCCGCATTAATCGAAATCAGCGCGGCGCCGTTGTCGGGCATTTTTTCATGCTCCTGATCACGACCCTGGACAAATCTTTTTGGGGCGTGTCGACCCCGCATAACAAACAGCAGGATAAGGCGCATTTCATTAGTGTAGAAAATACCCCAAAAGCGATTTTGGCAACGGGCAAGCTGATGCTTGGCGGAAAATATGATGGTATTGACCATGTGGGCAACATCATTGCGGAAATTCAGCATGCCAGAATAGTGCTTCAGACACCGTTTGTTCTTGATGGCAGCTATTATGAAACGGATGAGACAGGCGAATTATTTGTCACTGTAACAAATCGCCTGAAATTCATCAAATTAAGCTAAAATTCGCTTGGGTATATCCTGCAACAGGCCAAGTTTTGTGCCGACCAGAATGAATTTTTCCAGCATAAAGTCGATCTGCTCGTGATTATGAGCCGCAGAAAGACTACAGCGCATCAGATTTAATTTCTTTGGGGTTGCGGGCGGCAGGGCAAGGTTAACATAAACCCCTTCCTTGATCATTTCGCCCCAAAAAGCAATCGCCGTATCTTGCTCAGCTATAATGATGGCTGCGATCGGGCTTTCGCCTGTGGTGCCCATGTCAAACCCGGCCTGACTTAATCCATTGTTGAGCCGTCTTGAGTTGCTGAGTAATTTAGCGCGAAGATTGCTGTTGGCAATTAATTCCAATGCCTTGGTCGCAGAGGCGACAACGGACGGCGGCAGGGATGCCGTAAATATATAAGGGCGGCATACAAGGCGCAAAGCTTCGAATTTCGGGTTGTTGGAGACGCAATAGCCGCCAATCGTTCCCACCGACTTGCTAAAGGTGCCGACGATAAAGTCTATTTGATCCTCAACGCCCTGTTCCTGCGCGACGCCGCGTCCGGTTTCGCCGAATACGCCGATTGAGTGGGCTTCGTCAACAAGGACAAACGCGTTATGGGCCTTGGATATCCGGGTGAGCTCTTTTAAGGGTGCCTGATCACCAAGCATGCTGTATACGCCTTCCAAGACGACCAGAATTCCGGCTTGGGGATCATTCTTTCGGATACGGGTAAGCTTTTTGTCCAGATTATCCGCATCATTATGTTTGAAGCGCACGACAGTGGCATTGCCCATGGCGCAGCCATCATAGATGCTGGCGTGACTGTCCGCATCGATAACGACATAATCCTTTGGGCCCGCTAGGGTCGCAATGATGCCAAGATTGGCCTGATAACCCGTAGAAAAAACGATAGCATGCTGCGTATCATAGAATTTTTTAAGGGTATCTTCCAATTTTTTATGGCTGTTATAGGTACCATTCAGCATGCGAGACCCCGTCGTGCCGGTGCCTAAAGTAAGCAGGGCCTCCTGGGCGGCATCCATGCATTCCTGATTAAACGTCATACCCATATAATTATTGGTGCCGGCAAGGATGGTTTTCCGGCCATTGATAATGGCGGTTGTTGGTGACAATACCTGTTCCATACTAACGGTGAAGGGGTTTGCCGCGCCCTTTGGAAGACTGTTATAGTCATTCAGGATCGAGTCAAATTTTTCAAAAAGATCAAATGTCATTGTTCACTCAATAATTGTTTTACGATTTCGGCAAATTGGCCAACTGTTTCCAGATCCGGAAGCATGTTGAGAGGAACGGTAATGTCAAATTCATCTTCAATTTCAGACAAAATATCCATCACGTTCAGGGAATCAAGCTCCAGGTCAACGCTGAATAGGCTGTCTTTGGTAATGGGGATATTTTTTTTATTAAAGGGAGCAATGAGCGTACAAATCTGCTCAAAAATTTCATCAATAGTTTGTGTCATTTACATTTCCATCTGGAATATTCTTTGAAAATTGCACCCTGATTACAGGTGAACTTCACATCAAATTATTGTCTCTATACCATTTCAGGGTTTTTTTAAACCCTTGTTTTAAGGTGGTCTCAGGTTTCCAATTTGTCAGTTTCATAACATGTGGCCCCCGACATATCCAGTCCGAGTGGCATAATTCGTTAACTTTTTCGGGTGTGATCATGGGAATATAGCCAAATAATGTCGAAAATAAGACATTAATATGACCAAAAAATCTCAATATAAATCGGGGCAGAACGATATTAAAAGCATTTATATTCAATATGTTAGCAGCGGTTTCATACATTTCCTGATTGGAATATCCGTCTTTTTTTCCATCATCAACGTCAAGAATCTGGTCATGGCAGGCCTGATTTTCGCTTACCGCAATCAAGGCACGGGCCAGATCAGGCGCATAAATCCAAGAGGCTCTGTTATCCGCGCTGCCGGGCAGAATGGACATTCTATAAGAGACGGCCTTGAATATTTTCAGTGTCTCCTTGTCCTCTGGCCCATAAACCCCGGGAGGACGCAGGATGGTCCAGGGCATATCTCCCGCATGTTCGGTCAATATTTCTTCGCCTTTGCGTTTACTTTCAGCATATGCGGATAATTTTCTTTCCCGTGCGGCCAGTGATGACAATAAAATGAAATGAGGTTTTGCATGAGGTTTAGTTGCGGATTGGTGAATGACATCCACCAGCGTTTTAACGGCGTGACTATTGATATGGTTAAAGTCATGTTTGGATCTGGCCTTGACCAGACCGGCAAGATGAAAAACAACATCGGTATTTTTGACGAGTTCCCCTAGGGCTTGCCGATTATCAAGATCACCTGATATCCAGTTGATTTTTTCTTTTTCCGGCTTTTCTTTTTTCGGCTTTTCTTTTTCCGGGCGGGGCCTGCGGGTCAGGGCATTGACCTGAAATCCCTGGGCGATGAGCTCATTTATTAAATGTTTGCCGACGAACCCTGTGGCTCCTGTCACTGCTGCAATTTTTGTCATCATAAGAAATGGTAATCCCTTTGATCAAGAGATTACCGCCATAAGTGTTTGTTCGTCAATGGTTTAGGTGAATAGTTCACCGGCCAGATATTGCTGGCGGGCTTTCACGCGGCTTAATTTCCCCGATGAAGTACGCGGCAGGGAGCGCGGGGGAATCAAGGCAACGATCGGGGAAATCCCGATTAAGGCATGAACTGTTTCCTTGATTCTATTTTCTATCGCGGCGCGTTCGGCCTCATCACGGGTGCGGCATTGTACCAGAATGGCAGGGGTTTCCTGATCCTGCTCACCGGGAATGGAGACGGCGGCAATATCACCAGCGCGCAGATCATCCAACTGCTCTACAGCCCATTCGATGTCTTGGGGCCAATGGTTTTTGCCGTTGATAATAATCAAATCCTTGATCCGGCCAATGATATAGAGGGAGCCTTCTTTCATGTAGCCCATATCGCCGGTATCGAGCCAGCCATCCTTGGACAGGCAAAGGTCTGTGGCCTCTTGATCCTGAAAATATCCTGCCATAACACTGGCACCGCGTACGCAGACCCGGCCAATTTGATATTCCCCGAGGTCACCATTATTATCATCCCGAATTTCAAGTTCATATTCAGGAATAGGAACGCCGCAGTTCACGACGCCGCGATAATTGGCACCACTGCCGTTTACCTTGAGCCCTTTTAGGGATTTTTCTTCACCGGTTAAGGCCTTCTCATCCACCAGATCAATTTCAAAGCCGGTATTCAATGGGGCGAAG
Source organism: Emcibacter sp. (assembly GCA_026982375.1). Classification (GTDB taxonomy): domain Bacteria; phylum Pseudomonadota; class Alphaproteobacteria; order Sphingomonadales; family Emcibacteraceae; genus Paremcibacter. The sequence goes on from JALSHF010000217.1 coordinate 32,865, forward strand.
CTAACGGCCAGCGTACATTCCGCAAGGCCATAGCTGGGCAGGAAAGTCGTGCTTCTGAAACCCACATCTTTGAAGGTTTCCTGAAATTGTGTCAAAACGTCAGGGCGGATCATATCACCGCCAATTCCCGCGACACGCCAACTTGATAAATCCAGTTCGGCTATGGTGGTCGGGCTCACGCGGCGGGCGCAAATATCATAGCCGAAAGTCGGACTATAGGCGAGGGTGCCTTTGTTGCGTGAAATCAATTTGAGCCATTGTAAAGGCCGTCGGGCAAAGGCCTCGGTCGCCAAATAATCTGTTGTGACCTGATTGGCAATCGGTGACAGCAAAGTGCCGACCAGACCCATATCATGATAAAAAGGCAGCCAGGATACAACCCGGTCATTTTCATTCAGATCCATGCCGACATAGCCAATACCATAACTGTTTGCCATTAATGATTTATGGGTAACGGAAACGCCGTGGGGGAAACGTGTGCTGCCGGATGAATATTGCAAATAGGCCAGATCTTCTGGTTTTGCGACATGCAGCGGAATAAATTTAATGTCTTTTGCCGAGGATTGTTCTTCGAATGTGGTCGAGGTTCCGACGAACTTCATTTTCAGGCCCGAGGTGGCTTCATCCAGTAAAGGCAGCATATAGGAGGCGGAAATAGCCACGGATGCGCCGCAGCTTTTCATTTGCTGATTAAGCTGGCTGGTATATCCCTCACGCCCCCCGAATGATGTGGGTAAAGGTAACGGGACGGGCAATAGTCCGGCATACTGGCAGCCGATAAAATAACAGACAAATTCATCACTTGTTTCGGCGATCAAGGCCACGCGGGAGCCTTTTTTAATGCCGAAATGGATGAAGCGCCGGCCAATTTCCTGCGCCTTCTTGCATATTTCGGCAAAAGTGATGCTGGTTTCAAGCTCGCCTCTGGGAGAATAAAAATTTAAGCCCCGAATGCCGCCTGCGGCATATTCAATAGCTTCCAAAAGGGTGCCGAAATCAGCGAACCTGCGGGGAAGAGTAGGGTCTTGTGTTGGTAAAGCTTTGCGCATATATGTTTAAAATCACTCACATTGTAATGTGGATAGGTCCACCAGTTCATCAGATACAAACAATGTCAGTTTGTCTCCCTATTACAGTTCTTTTATCTTCGATACCTTTTGTCTGGCTGTATCGCAAGGGTTTTATTTCAAATTTAGCCGGGTCATATAATTTTATCACAGGTATTTTATAGGGTGTCACATCACTTTCCAACTTATTTCTTAAACCTTATTCTGTTGAGCTATTTGGTCAGATATTTTAGCCGGGTATTTTTAATGTGTTTTTTTCAGCAAGAAAAATGCCGGTGAAAATAAATAATACGGATATGACATAGGTGATTTTCAAAGGTTCGTCCAGCCAGATATATCCGGATGCTATGCCGACAAGTGGCAGCATGTAAGTGCTATGGGAAACAAAGGTTGCGCCGGCCAAATGGGTTAAGTGAAATAATATAAGGGCCGCAATTCCCGTGGAGAAAATTCCCAGCGCGAATAAGGCATACAGGGCGGAAGAGGTTGGCGAGATAGTCCAGGGCTCTTCGAAAAAAAGCGCAAGGGGAATAGTAATAAGAGCCGAGGAAATCAGCATGGCAGAGGATGTGCTCAGCGAATTTTTATTCTTGAGCCTTCTGATGAGTACGCCTGACAGGGCATAAAAAAATGATGTGAGCAACAGGGCAAACAAGGCAAGATACAAATTTACCGAGGCATCCAATCCGGATATTGTTCCGTAAAAAAGGCTGCTCACACCGATGATGCCGAAAATAATGCCCACCAGTTTGTTTGTTTTAAATTTTTCGTCATCGGTCATATAATGGGCGAGCAGGATGGTAAAGAGGGGCAAGAGTGACATGCATATGGCGGCAAGGGAGCTTTGAACATATTGCAGACCCCAGCTCATCAGGAAAAAGGGCACCACGGCCCCGGCAAGGCCTATGATCGTGCAATGGCCCCAGTCGGAAAGCCTTTGCGGCAGCTTCACCCCCATTTTAAGGGCAATCAGAGATATAACGGCGGCCCCAATCGCGGTACGCCCGGCAGCAATGGTTAACGGCGGTATGCTCTCCAGCGCAATTTTTACATACATATAGGCCGTCCCCCATAAGAGGGCGAGAAGGATCAGATAAATAAAATGGCTTGGAGCTCTGTTTTCAGTCATGCTACTCTGGTACTATCTTGTAATTATGAATAATGAAAAACGAAAAAAGCGATTGTTGACCCGTGAATATCTCCTTCGGGCAACCTATAGCTACCTGCAGAGATTTGCAACTACGGAAAAGAATCTGCGGCTCGTTCTGGATCGAAAAGTCCGGAGGCAGTTGCCTGAGTTTGATTCAGAAGATTTATATATTCAGGCAAAAGTCTGGATTGATGAAATTGTTCAAAAGACCGTCGACCAGAAACTTGTAAATGATCGCTTGTTTGCCGAAGGCAGGGCCGCCTCGCTGATCAGAAGCGGTCATTCAAAAATGAAGGCCAGCCAGAAACTGCAAGCCAAAGGGGTCGCGCCGGATATGGTGATTGAAGTGATAGAGGAGCTTGCCGAACAATATGAAGATATGGACTTTGCGGCGGCGGTGAAATATGTTCGGAAAAGAAGATTTGGCGCTTTTTCTCTGCGCCATGAGGCGACTGAAGTTGTTGAAAAAGAATTGGCCAGCATGTGCCGCGCCGGTTTTTCATATGGTACGGCGCGCAAGATATTAAAGATGACGCGCTCAGAATTAGAAGAAATCCTATACGCCGCCCCATAACACAAGATTAAAGAAAAGGCTAAAACCGAAGGCGCAAAGCCCAATAATTTATGATGATAAAAGACTATAATAACGGCTTCAAGAATCCTGTGGCCTATAAGGTAGGGGCGGTATACAGCGGGCTGTTTATGTTCGTCGGCGCGGTTTTGCCTTTTTGGGCCTTATGGTTGTCAAAGATGGGCTTGACGCCCGGGGAAATCGGTTTTTTGATTGGTTTTCCGGCTTTTCTGAAAGTTCTGTCCGCCCCCTTTGTCGCCCAGTTATGTGATAAATGGGGCATGACGCGCCGGCCTATGATGGTATTGATGGCGCTTTCTGTTATATTTTTCTGCGGCTATTTCTTCAGCCGTAGTTTTATGGCCTTTGTTCTGGTGACCCTTGTTTTCAGCCTCGCATATTATTCCGTATCTCCTTTGGTTGAAAGCTATGCGGTTCGGACATGCGATAGATATAATCTGCAATATGGCCGGTTGCGCTCAGTGGGCTCAATTGTTTTCATCATCACTTCTGTTTTATTTGGCATTTATCTTGACCATTCCGGCTATGATAATTTTCTGTATTTTTGCCTTGGCAGTCTGGTTCTGACGTTTATTGCTATTTTTCTGCTGCCAAAAGATGGCCGAAAATTTCCGGCCCCTGATTTCAAACCGGTTAAGAGTGGCCCTGAATCACCCATTAGGGATCAGGTGCCGTTAAGATTTCTTTTGACCAGTCAGCAGTTCATTATGTTTCTTGTTGTGATCAGCCTGATTCAGATGAGCCATGGCTTTATGTATGTTATGGGCAGTTACCATTGGGCGGCTCAGGGCATTAATAATGAGACCATCGGTTTGCTATGGAGCATCGGGGTTGTTGCGGAGATACTGGTGTTTATTTTCGCGGGTAAAATCATCACGCGTATTCGCCCCATGTATATTTTAGGGGTTATCGGCATATTCGGGGCTGTGCGCTGGGGGATTATGGCCTTGACATCATCAGTGCCACTATTGATGCTATTGCAGACATTTCACGGGTTAACTTATGGCGCGGCGCATCTGGTTGCCATGTATTATTTATCAACCCGCGTTCCAGACCAATATTTCACGACGGCGCAATCTTTATATAGTTCGATACCGATGGGCCTGTCCATTGGGGTGGTCATGCTATTGTCAGGCCCCTTGTATGATGGGTTTGGCGGTCAGGCATATTTCTTCATGGCGGCGCTGTGCTTTCTGGTATTATTTGTCGCCAGATATGTGCGGCGCATTGATCATGATGTTCTTCGCATAAAATAATCGCAGGTTTTTGAACGAAGGCCATTAAACAAAATGGACTTTAAATCATTCATGGCTTGCAGTCCGGTCAAAGGCAGACTATTTTGCCAGCAGAATTAAAGACATTTTTTAGGAGCTTCCCCATGCTAAAAGGATCGATCACCGCCCTTGTTACCCCGTTCCGCAATGGACAGGTTGATGAAAAGGCGCTGCGTAAGCTGGTGAACTGGCAGATTGACCAAGGAACCAGCGGCCTTGTGCCTTGCGGCACGACAGGAGAATCCCCGACGTTAAATCATGATGAACATCACCTCGTGACGGAAATCTGTATTGAAGAGGCCGCCGGCCGCGTAGCTGTTATTGCCGGATGCGGGTCAAATTCAACGGAGGAAGCCATAAGTCTGCTTGCCCATGCCAAGGCGGCCGGGGCAAATGCGGGTTTGATCGCCATGCCCTATTATAACAAACCCAATCAGGAGGGGCTGTTTCAGCATTTCAAAGCCCTGAGTGATGCGGTGGAATTGCCTTTGATTATATATAATATTCCGGGCCGTTCGGTGGTTGATATGTCGGTGGGCACAATGGCGCGTTGTTTTCGTGAACTGAAGAATGTTATCGGGGTCAAGGATGCCACGGGCAATGTGGCGCGGGTGCCATTGCAGCGCATGGCCATGGGGACGGACTTTTTGCAGCTTTCCGGCGAAGATCAGACGGCCCTTGGTTTTAATGTCCACGGCGGGGTGGGCTGCATTTCAGTGACGTCAAATGTTGCCCCGAAAATGATGTCGGACTTTCAAAATCTGTGCCTGTCGGGCGATTTTGCGGCAGCGCTTGAAATTCAGGATAAATTGACCGACCTGCATCACGCCTTGTTTGTTGAGCCAAACCCGGGGCCGGTCAAATATGCTCTGTCATTATTGGGTGTTTGTACGGCGGATATGCGCCTGCCCATGGTCCCCGTTAGCGCAGAGACACAGGCCATGGTAAAGGCGGCCATGGTTCGCGCCGGATTGCTGGCATAAGAGACCAATGGCAAAAGCAAAAGCAAAATCTTCTGGAAAATGGGTTAATGGCAAGCGGACAATCGCCGTTAACCGCAAGGCCCGTTATAATTATTTCATTGAGGAAGATTTTGAGGCCGGCATTATCCTTACCGGAACCGAGGTGAAGTCCCTGCGTGCGGGGGAGGCGAATATCACCGATGCTTATGCCGAAGCCAAAATGGGCGAGATATTTCTGATTAATGCCTATATCAAGGAATATGCCATGGGCAATCGTTTCAACCATGAAGCGCGAAGGCCCCGTAAGTTACTTATGAAACGGCGTGAAATTGGCAAAATTGCCGCCGCCATTCAACGCAAGG
>JALSHF010000218.1 GCA_026982375.1 Emcibacter sp.
GATCCAAATTTTCAAATCGAAGCCTTATGGACAAGAGCAGGGATTTCTGGATGACGAGGCTAAAGGCCAAATTGATAAACAGGAAAATGATGCAGAATATGCCCGCCGATATATTCATTTCATCGTTAACGCTAAAATATCTGAAGGCCAGTCCCGACATAACCGGTATGGCAAAAGCAAAATAGCAGGGAACGAATGATGAAAGCCCCGGCACAGACCCCGATGTTACGCCGAATAAAACCACAGTGATGAAGAGCAATGTTGTGGCGTCGCCATACATAGGAAAGAAAAAGCCAACAGCCCCCCATGCGGTTCCAGAAAAGGCCGCAAGAAAAATATTTATTATGCTGAGCAGGGTAAGGTTAATATCATGTTTTCGTTGTACATAAAAAAGTATAAGCCGGAGTACAGATGGAAAGTTAACCAAGACAAGCCAGGTTAAGAGTGTTTTATGGGGGACAATGGACCAAAGCGTAAAGGTCGTAAGGCTGGAAATAACAAGAACAATGACCAGAATAGGCTTGATCTGTTGGGATATCAGGCTTAATTGTTCTGACAGGATTCTATCAGATAATGATACAATACCCTTGCCGCTTGTTGCCATTTTGGTTATGTCCATTTTGCAGCCCCCAATATAACATTTTAGAGAAAGAGGATAATGGAATTCCAATCAGGAAGATATAGTATAAAACTGCTAGTTTAACATGTAAAATATTACAGAAAAAGGCGGCCCGGTTAATGGCACCGCCTTTTCAGTTTTATAAGGATAATATAGTGATCCTCAGAGCGCCTTGATAATATTATCGACCATTTTTTTCGCATCGGAAAACAGCATCATGGTATTATCCCGGAAAAACAGCTCATTCTGCACGCCGGCATAGCCGGATGCCATGCCGCGCTTGACGAAAAGAACGGTTTTCGCATTTTCCACATCCAATATAGGCATGCCATAAATAGGACTTGCCTTGTCGGTTTTAGCTGACGGATTGGTCACGTCATTGGCACCAATGACAAAGGCGACATCAGCCTGAGAAAACTCGTTATTGATATCCTCAAGTTCGAATACCTCATCATAAGGCACATTGGCTTCGGCCAGCAGCACATTCATATGCCCCGGCATGCGCCCGGCCACAGGATGAATGGCATAGGAAACCTTGACGCCTTCTGCCTTAAGGATATCAACCATTTCGCGCAGAGCATGTTGGGCTTGCGCGACGGCCATACCATATCCCGGCACAATGATAACCGAGCCGGCGTTTTTCATGATGAAGGCCGCATCCTCTGCCGATCCTTGTTTGACAGGGCGCGTTTCAACTTCGCCGCTGCCCGCTGCGGCATCTTCGCCGCCAAAGCCGCCCAGAATTACGCTGATAAACGACCGGTTCATGGCCTTGCACATGATATAGCTCAGGATAGCACCCGATGACCCCACGAGCGCCCCCGTGACAATCAGCGCGTTATTCTGCAAGGTGAACCCAATGCCCGCTGCCGCCCAGCCGGAATAGCTGTTGAGCATGCTGACCACGACCGGCATATCTGCGCCGCCAATGGGAATGATGATCAGAAAGCCAATCAGGAAACTCAACCCGATGATCCACCACATGACACTATAGCCGCCCAGATCCGTCATTATGCCAAGGGATAAAGTGATAATCATGCCAATGATCGCTATTGCCAGTGCCGCATTAATAATATGACGGCCCGGCAGCATGATCGGTGCGCCGGACATTGTGCCGTTTAATTTGGCAAAGGCAATGACAGAGCCAGAGAATGTAATCGCTCCAATGGCCGCGCCCAAGCTCATTTCAACCAGACTTGCGGCATATATTTGTCCCAAGGCATCGGTAATGCCGTAACCCGCAGGCTCAAGAAAGGCCGCTGCGGCCACTAATACGGCAGCCAGCCCCACCAGTGAGTGGAAGGCCGCAACCAATTGCGGCATGGAAGTCATCTGAATACGCAGGGCAATCATGATCCCGATACCGCCGCCAATGGCCATGGCAATGGCAATCCATTCATAGGAGACAACGGCAGGATTAAGCAAGGTCGTCACAACCGCAATGACCATACCGGTCATGCCATATTTATTGCCCTTAAGGGAGCTTTCCGGTGACGATAAGCCCCGCAGGGCCATGATGAATAAAACGCCAGAGACAAGATAGGCGAGAGCCGTCAAATCATTTATATTTTGGATAGACATTCACACCCCTCCTTATTTCTTTTTCTTATACATGGCAAGCATGCGCTGGGTGACGGCAAAGCCGCCAAAGATATTTACCGCCGCAAGACCGATGGCAATGATGCCAAGGATTTTGGCGATGCTCATATCCATAGGCCCCGCCGCGACCAAGGCGCCAACGATAATCACCGATGAAATGGCATTGGTGACCGCCATAAGCGGGGTATGAAGGGCAGGGGTCACGCTCCACACCACATAATATCCGACAAAAATTGCCAGAACGAACAAAGAGAGCTGGGATAGGAACGGGCTGACGGCTGACGCTTGTGCTGCGGCGTCGGCAACTTGTTGGGTTAAATCCATCTTATTTTCCTCCTGTTAGGCGTTCATTGACGATGGCACCATCTTTGGTGAGCAAGGTGCCAATAATAATTTCATCTTCCCAATCAATATTGAGTGTTTTATTTTCACTGTCCATAAGCGGTGTGATAAAATTCAGCAGGTTCTTGGCATAGAGCGCGCTGGCATCGGTGGCGACGCGGCTTGGCACATTATGATGACCGATGATTTTGACGCCGCTCTCAAGAACGATTTTTCCGGCTTGCGATAATTCACAATTGCCGCCGCTTTCCACAGCAAGATCAATGATGACAGAGCCCGGCTTCATGCTTTGAACCATTTTTTTTGTAATCAGGGTTGGTGCCGGGCGCCCGGGGATAAGCGCTGTTGTGATGGCGATATCCTGTTTGGCAAGTGTGGCGGCAATTAATGCCGCTTGCTTTTCCTTATAGTCATCACTCATTTCTCTGGCATAGCCGCCTTCGGTTTCGCCGGTTTCTGTACTTTCCACCATAACGAATTTACCGCCCAGGCTTTCCACCTGCTCTTTGGCCGCCGCGCGAACGTCTGTGGCGGACACCACGGCCCCCATGCGTTTGGCCGTGGCAATGGCCTGAAGTCCGGCAACGCCGCAACCCATGACCAATATCTTGGCCGGCGCAACGGTGCCGGCAGCGGTCATCATCATGGGGTAGGCTCGGGAGAATTCATAGGCGGCATCAATGACCGCCCTGTAGCCCGCCAGATTTGATTGTGATGAGAGAACATCCATGCTTTGCGCCCGCGTGATACGTGGCATGAATTCCATGGCAAATGAGGTGATATTTCCCTTGGCATAGGCATCAACCGCCCCGCCATCTGAAAGCGGCGACAGGATCGCAATCAATATGGCTCCCGGCTTAATCAGAGCCAATTCATCAATATCACCTTCCGCAGCATGAAGGGGACGCTGAACTTTGAAAATTATATCTGCGCCGTCATAGAGCTTTGCGGCATCCGCCGCTATTTTTGCGCCGGCGGAGACATATTCACTGTCGGGAATGCTGCTCATGAGGCCGGCATCTTTTTCGACAATAACATCAAGCCCAAGTGAAATAAGCTTCTTGACGGTGTCAGGCGTGGCCGCAACGCGCCTTTCATGGGGACGACGTTCTTTGGGGATTGCCAGTTTCATATCGTTTCCTCTCTTTATTATCATGCGAAATTATTATGCGTTTTTCAAACATACTCAGAAATTATATTGCGCCGCAACACAAATCTTTATAATTTTTCTATTTCATCAATTAAATCACTTATCATCATCAGGCCCGTTTCCCAGAAATCCGGCTTGCTGGCATCAAGGCCAAAGGGCTTCAATAGTTCTTTATGCCGCAGGCTTCCACCCGCCCGCAGCATATGAATATATTTTTCCTGAAAGCCATCCGGGTTATTTTGATAATTTGCATAAAGCGAATTGACCAGACAATCGCCAAAGGCATAGGCATATACGTAAAAGGGTGAATGGATGAAATGGGGAATATAACACCAGAAATTACGGTAATCATCATCAAATTTTATGGCATCTCCCAGGCTTTCCTTTTGTACAGCCATCCATATGTCCCCAATATCGTCTGCGGAAAGTTCGCCATTTTTTCGGGCCGCATGAACCTGTGTCTCGAAATCGTAAAAACCCACCTGACGCACAACTGTATTGAGCATGTCTTCTACTTTGGCCGCCATGATGATTTTTCGGCGTTTGCTGTCCTGTTCTTTCGACAGCAGCGATTGGAAGGTCAGCATTTCACCAAAAACACTTGCGGTTTCGGCCAGAGTTAGCGGCGTATCGGAAAGAAGCGCGCCTTGGGGGCCTGCCAGAACCTGATGGATGCCGTGGCCAAGCTCATGGGCCAGCGTCATGACGTCACGGGTTTTACCCAGATAATTCAGCAAGAGATAAGGATGAACGCTTGGCACCGTGGGGTGGGCAAAGGCCCCCGGTGATTTGCCGTCCCGAATGGGGGCGTCTATCCAGTCATTTTCAAAAAACTTAACGCCTATTGCCGCCATTTCAGGAGAAAACTGACCCAAGGCTTCCAAAACTGTTTTTTGGGCGTCCGGCCATTGATGAATTTTATGATCACTGTCCGGCAAGGGGGCATTGCGGTCCCACCAGTCGAGTTTTTCTGTGCCGAGCCATTTTGCCTTCATCTGGTAATAGCGATGTGACAGGCGCGGATATGATTTTTTAACCGCCGTGACCAAAGCATCAACCACTTCCTTTTCAAGCTGGTTTGATAAGTGGCGCGCTGAGCTGGGATATTTAAAGTTCCGCCAGCGATCCTCTATTTCTTTATCCTTGGCAAGGGTATTGGTAATATGGGTAAAGAGGCGGATATTATTATTGAAGGTGGCTGAAAGGCAATTAGCGGCAGATTTTCTGATGCTTTCTTGGGGGTCTGATAATAAATCCAGTGCTTCTTCTGTGCCGATGGATTTCTTTTCATTATCATTGGGATCGATATAGTCAAATTTTAAATTTGTCATCGTCTCATCGAATAGCCGAACCCACGCGGCGCGGCCCGCAACGGACTTATCAAGTAATATTTCTTCCAGCTTGTCGTCTAATTGATGGGGCCGATATTGACGAATGGTTTCGAACCACGGGCGGTAGCGGGCCAAAGTTTCAGAATCCTTCAGCCATTGATCAATCTTTTCCTGATCTATACGGTTTAATTCAAGCGTGAAGAACAGGGTCTTGGTCGTGATTTTCGTTATTCTTTCGTGACAGGACTGATAGAATTTAGTGATATCTGTATCAATGATGTCCCCCGCATGAAGCAGGCCGGCATAGCTCATAATCCGGCCTGTGATCTCTTCCATGGTCTCATACTGTTTGACAGCGCCGAGTATTTCTTTAGCGTTGAGTGCGGGTAGTTTGCCTTTGTAATTTTCAAGAAAATCATCGGAAATCTCAGATAGTTTCATAAAATCCTGCGAGAGTTCCGGACTGTCCATGGCTGGATAAAGGTCAGTCAGGTCCCAAAGGGGCAGGCGTGATGTATCTAGGGAAAGCGTCATAGTTACCTTATTGTGATGTTTTGTGTCAAAATGATACAGAATTAGTAATTTTTTTATCTTTTAGAGCCAAGATAGAAACATAAATAGAAGAATATGGCCAAAAATTTGAACGCACATACAAAAATATTTTTTGTATGTGGTTTTAAGTATCATAAAAAAAATGACGATGCGCAATGACAAAATTGATATTAATCGTAGAAGACGAACCAAATCAAAGGAAGATGCTGAAACTCTCTCTGAATAAAGTCGGGTTCGACGTTCAGGAAGCGGCAACCGGTCATGAGGCGATTGATATTTTGTCTCGTGACAGGGCAACTGATTTTGATCTTATATTACTTGATATGGTGCTTGGTGAAATTAGTGGAAAAGATGTTTTAAACCATATTAAGAAAACCCTGCCCAATCTGCCGGTTATTGTTCTTACCGGCCATAGCAGTATTGATAATGCGGTGGAGGCTATGCGGGGCGGGGCCATTGACTTTATTTCAAAGCCTGTGGAAGTGGGTCGCCTGAAGGTTTCCATAGATAATGCCTTACGCATGAACAGACTATCCGGCGAGGTCTCTCGATTAAGCCAAAAATGGGCTGGCCAATTGGATTTTTCAGATTTGGTAGGGGCAAGCGAGGCCATGAACAAGGCCGTGGACTTGGCCAAGAAAGGCGCGGCAGCGCATATCCCAATTTTGCTGGAGGGGGAAAGCGGCGTTGGCAAGGAAGTTTTTGCCAGAGCCATACAGGGCGAAAGTGAGAGACGCGGCAAGGCTTTTGTCGTGGTCAACTGCGGCGCTATTCCGCGAAATCTTGTGGAGTCCATCCTTTTTGGTCATGAAAAAGGCTCTTTCACCGGTGCCATGGAAAAACATGTAGGTAAATTTGTCGAGGCGGATGGCGGCACGCTCTTTCTTGATGAGATTGGTGAGTTGCCCCTAGATTTGCAGGTTAAGCTGCTGCGCGTGCTTCAGGAAGGTCAAGTGGATCCCGTGGGCAGTAGTGAGCCGGTCAATGTTGATGTGCGGTTGATCTCGGCCACCAACCGCAAACTTAAAGACATGGTAAAATCGGGTGAGTTTCGAGAAGATCTTTTTTATCGGCTTAATATTTTTCCCATCCAATTGCCGCCGCTTCGCGATAGAAAAGGTGATATTGAACGTTTGATCCCACATTTTATTGAGAATATATGCATATCCGAAGGCTGCCCAAGTAAGGCAGTCTCCGCAGATGCCATGGCTCTGCTGACGTCATATAAATGGCCGGGGAATATCCGGCAGTTGAAAAATGCCTTATTCCGAGCTGTCATTCTCTCAGAAGGAAATATGATCAGGGGCGTGGATTTTCCGCAAATACAGTTAAGCAGTCATCACTATAATCGTAATAATCAAGCCATTTCACATGGGAAAAATACCGTAGAGGGGAAAAATACCGCAGAGGAGGCAAAGGCTGATGATTGCTTTGAAGATGGGGATTATATTTTCAAACATCAATCGAGTCTGTCTGCGCTTGATGAGGTCGGCGACATCAGGGCGATACAGGATGTGGAAAAAGATATGATCAGTTTTTCCATGAAAAAATATGACGGACGGATGTCTGAAGTCGCGCGCCGCCTCGGTGTTGGACGCTCTACCCTCTACCGCAAGGTGGCTGAATTCGGGCTGGATGGGGGCGTGAGTTAGATAAACTTTTGCTCTTTCTTTAGAAAATAAGAAGAATGATCAGATAATATGAGACCTGAAAGGCAGGCGCGATGTTATTATATTTGCTTGGCGTGTTTATACCGCCGCTTGGTATTTTATTGTATGGCAGGATAATGCATGCGGCGTTTAATGCTCTGTTATGGACTTATGCCATTATGACACCGGGTGTCCTGGGGTTAATATTGTGGCTGGGGGCTGTCATGCATGCCACATATGTCATTCATGATGCCCGAACGCGCCCGTTAAGAAATAATGACTTTTCACTTTAATGATAAAAACACTTTAAATTCAACATCGGATTTGCAAGACTGTCTCCTGATGATAAAACAGGAGATATCGCAACATGATTTATATACTGGCCGTCATAATCCCGCCCTTGGCCTTATTAATGCAGGGTAAAATTTTTCAAGCCATTATCAATGCCGTCTTCTGGATATTAGGGTTGATTTTTTTACTTATTGGCGGGTTTATTCTCTGGGGCATTACCGTATTGCATGCCATCATTGTCATAAATGGCGCGAGATCTGATGCGAATACCCAGAAAATTGTTGATGCAATAAATGCGGGCAAAAAAGATTAACT
>JALSHF010000219.1 GCA_026982375.1 Emcibacter sp.
CCGATCCTTGCCCCTGTTATGTCCAAAAACCTTGTGGAAAATGACTATAAAGTTGTTGAACGCCAAATGGTTATGGTGAGCCGATGGACATTAATGGTGCAATGTTTGCTTGTGGTGATTGCGGTATTTTACGGCGAAGCTTTAATGGGATTGATTGCGGGCGAAGATACGGAAAAGGCCCTTCTGGTTTCAAGCGGAATTATTCTGGTCTTTTTGATGATTGGCGAGACGGTTAATGGCGGTTTTGGCATGACGGACATGCCTATTCTGTACCGCTACCCCATATTTAATCCGGTTATATCGGTTATTATGGTGCCGCTTTATGTGGTTTTAGCCGCTGTCTTTGTTACCGTTCTTGATCTTGGGGTTGAGGGGGTGGCCATGGCTTTATGCACCATATATATTCTGATGAATTTGGTTCGGATCATTACCGTTCGGCGCTTGATGGGCATTAATATGCTACAAATGAGCCTGCTAAAAGTGGTGTTGGCCGCTGTGGGTTCTGGCCTGTTGTTCAAGCTGCTTTCCCATTATTCTCCCATTGATATTCTGGGCGGCAGCGGCAGCGCCATTGGCATAACGTTACTTATCCTTCTCTATATATTCTCTGTCATCACTTTCTGCCTGACCGCCGGTGACAAGGCAAGACTTATGGCAAAATTTAGCCGTAAAGAGTAAGTGATTTTATATTTGAATTAGAGAAAAATTGGGATAGACGTTTAAACTGGCGGAGAGGGAGGGATTCGAACCCTCGAAGGGCTTGCACCCTTGCCAGTTTTCAAGACTGGTGCATTCAACCGCTCTGCCACCTCTCCGTGTCAATAAATTCAGGCTGAATATATGTGAGAACAGGATTTAGCCGATCGCCATACTGAGGTCAAGAACTGAATTGCCCCTGTTGAATTTTTATCTTGGAATAATCCACAGTAATGTATAAAATTCCCTCTGCGATGGTAAAATGCATAAATGCCTTTATATTGTCATCATTTGTCGACATTATAGGCTGTGATTAACGGCAAAAAAATACGATTGACCGGGGATTTTTAATGATAGGGCTTTGGATAAAGTGATGAACAGTAAAAAAACTATTTCCATATTTTTTATTTCCTTTTTATTCATTGCTGGGGGGGTATTTCCCTTTGTTCCAGAAGCCAAAAGCGCAAAAACCGTTCCTGATAATCCGCTAAGCTTTGCGCAATGGCGCGCAGAGCTTAAAACCGAGGCCATGACAAAGGGCATTTCCGCTGAAACATTTGATAGGGCCTTTGCGGGCGTTGAGCCTAATCCGAAAGTCATCAAGCTTGACCGTCATCAACCGGAATTTACCCAGACCTATGCCAATTATATTTCCAAACGGGTCAGTAGCACGCGTATTGCCAAGGGCCGCGAAAAAATCTCGGAGAATGCCGATATTCTAACGGCTGTTGCTCAAAGGATCGGCGTTCAACAGAGGTTCATTGCGGGTATCTGGGGCATGGAAACAAATTACGGCAGCTATACCGGCGGCTATAATGTTATCCGGTCACTGGCCACATTGGCCTATGACATGCGCCGCAGCAGCTATTTTCGAACGCAGCTGATCAAGGCCTTGCAAATTCTGGAAGAAGGCCATGTGCTGCCGGCTAATTTCAAGGGATCATGGGCCGGCGCCATGGGGCAGGGACAATTCATGCAGTCCAGCTTCTTTGCTTATGCCTATGATTTTGACGGCGATGGCAAGAAAGATATATGGGATAACAAGGCAGATGTTTTTGCCTCAATCGGAAATTATCTAAAGGAGCATGGCTGGCAGACAAACCGCACATGGGGCCGGCAAGTGTCCCTGCCAAAGGATGTGAATGGTCTGTGGCAACAGGTCAAACAAACAGGAAAAGTTAAATATTGCCGCCGGGCCTTAAAAGACCACAGCAAACAACTGACCATGAATGAGTGGCAGGCCTTGGGGGTCAGAACAATTTACGGCAGTGACCTGCCCCTTGTGGCCGACCCCGCGTTTAAAGCCTCTTTGGTGATGCCGGCGGGCAAGGACGGGCCGGCGTTTTTAACCTATAAAAACTTCAGAGCGCTTTTAAGTTATAATTGTTCTAATTTCTACGCCCTTGGGGTTAGCTTGCTTTCGGATGAATTAAAATGATGTTTTTACAAAGAGCTGTCATTATCGGGTTTTCTCTGATTGTCGCAGGTTGCGGCGCAACTAAAAACACCTATGAAGCTTCTGTCCCAAATCCAATTCACAAAGTTGGCAATCCCTATAAAATTGCCGGAAAAACCTATCACCCGGCGATTGACCCGCATTATGACAGGGTGGGGCTTGCCTCATGGTATGGCAGCCAGTTTCATGGCCGCAAAACGGCAAACGGCGATGTCTTTAATATGAATGACTTAACGGCGGCCCATACGACGCTGCCCATGCCCAGTCATGTGCGGGTTACCAATATCGAAAATGGCCGCTGGCTTATTCTTATGGTGAATGACAGGGGCCCATTTGTTGGGGACCGGATCATTGATGTATCGCGCCGCGCCGCGCAATTACTGGGTTTTGAAAAAAAAGGTGTGACAAAGGTCAGAGTACAGGCCGTGACTGGCCCGCGCGGCGAATTGCCGAAACAAATTATCGCCCGGGAAACAACCCCAAAACCGCCCGTCATTACAGCGCCGGTTGTTCAGCTGGCCCAGAATGAAGCCATGACAACTGAAACTAAAGCCAAGAGAATATATGTTCAAATCGGGGCTTATGCAAATCAAAAGAACGCAAAAAAAGTTGTTAATGCTGTCCACCATATTAGCGATACAAAGATGGAAGAGGTCGATATAAACGGCCAGAATCTATATCGTGTCCGGGTTGGGCCGCAGCCAACTGTTGAATTAGCCGAGATTATACTTGGCAGAATATTATCGTTGGGCCACAATACGGCTCGTATCATTATGGACTATTAAAAAATATATTCAGATCAGAAATTTTATATGATGAAAAATAAAATGCTAAAATCAGTATGCAGTCTTGCTATCTTCTGCTTGGGCTTTACTTATGCGCAGGCCTATCAATTTAAAACCCCCGCCAAACATGCCATTATGGTAGAGGGCGCGACAGGGGCCGTTCTGTTTGAACATGAGGCAGATGTTCAGATGCCGCCGTCATCAATGAGCAAGTTAATGACCATTTACCTTACTTTTGAAAGATTGCGGGACGGCAATATAATATTGGATGATAAATTCGAGGTTAGTGAGACTGTCTGGCGAAAATGGCGGCTTCAAGGGTCAACCATGTTTCTTAAGGCCGGGCAAAAGGTTACCGTACATGACTTGTTAATGGGCGTGGTGGTGCAATCCGGCAATGATGCCTGCGCTGTATTGGCAGAGGGGCTGGCAGGTTCCGAAGAGGCCTTTGTCCATTGGAGCAATGAAAAGGCCAAAGAACTGGGCATGACTAATTCCCATTTTACCAATGTGAATGGCTGGCCCGATGAAGACCATTATATGTCTTCGCGGGATTTGGCAATCTTATCCCAGAAACTGGTGACGGATTTCCCGGAATATTATCCGATGTTCAAGGAGAAAAAATTTACCTTTAACGATATATCGCAAACCAACCGTAACCCGCTTTTATACAGCATGCCTGCTGCTGATGGCCTGAAAACCGGTCATACAGAGGCTGCGGGCTATGGCCTTGTCGCATCGGCCGTGGAAAAGGGGCGCCGCTTGATATTGGTGGTTAACGGGCTGAAAAGCAACCGCGCCCGCGCCCGCGAAGCCGAACGGTTATTACGGCATGGTTTTCGCGATTTTAGTGTTTACCCACTGTTTAAAGCGGGTGACATTGTGGATTCCGCCAATGTTTGGCTGGGAGAAAATGGTAAAGTTCCCCTGATTATAGAAGATGATGTCGTGCTGTCGATCAGCCGTCAGGACCGGCGAAAGATGAAAGCTAAAATCATTTATACCGGCCCCATACCGGCGCCCATCGTTAAAGGCCAACCTATTGCTATCCTTGAGATTTCAGCAAAAGATATGAAACCCATCGAATTTCCCCTTGTGGCCGGTGCCGATATTTCAAAATTAGGCGGGGTAAGTCGCTTGAAAGCGGCCTTTAACTATCTTTTGATGGGGTCTGCCGGCAGTGAATAGTGAAAATGATGAATCACCTCGGGGGAAATTTATCTCTTTCGAGGGGGGGGAAGGTACCGGCAAATCGACGCAGGTAAAAACATTGCAGGACACGCTCAAGGTCAGGGGCATTGACGTTATTCTTACCCGTGAGCCAGGCGGCGCGCCGGGTGCCGAAGAAATTCGCGCTCTTTTGCTGACCGGTGACCCTGATAAATGGGTTCCCATGACGGAGGTTCTGTTGTTTTATGCGGCGCGTGTGGATCATCTTCAACGAACAATATTGCCGGCCCTTGAGGCGGGCAAGTGGGTTATCACGGATCGTTACGCCGATTCAACCTTTGCCTATCAGGGCGCAGGCCATGGCATAGCTGCCACGGTTATTCAGCAAATACACCGGATCACGACGGATAATTTCTGGCCTGATATGACCATTCTTCTGGATGCTGATCCTGAAGAGGGGCTATTGCGGGCAAATAACCGGGAAGCAGAAATATCTGAAAATCTGCGGGAAGACCGATTTGAAAAAATGGCGGGCAGCTATCATCAACGTTTACGTAAAGCTTTCCTTGAAATTGCGGCGGAAAATCAGGATCGTTTTCATATTGTGCCAGCGGCGGGTTCAATTGATGCCGTGGCAAGACGTATATGGCAGAAGGTCACGGCGGCTTATGGCCCTGAAATAGACCAAATTTAGGAAGTAAATGCGGGATAGTGAAGAAAATACCGATAAAGCGCGCGGCTTTGATTTATATGGCCATGACGCGGCCCAGCAAATGTTTCTGGATGCCTATAATTCTGACCGGCTGCATCATGCGTGGTTGATTACCGGCCCGCGCGGTATTGGCAAGGCCTCACTCGCCTATAAAATGGCGCGGTTTCTGCTTAGTAACCCGCCAGAAGATAACGGCCTGTTCGGGGATGTTTTGCCTGAAACGCTCCCTGTGACACTTGCGACAGATGAGCTTTCGCCGGTTAATAAAATAATTTCTGCGGGCAGTCACGGCGATATCATTGTCATAGAGCGTAAGCCAAATGAGAAAACCGGCAAAATGAAGGCGGAAATTGTCGTCGATGATGTGCGTAAATTGCAAAATTTTTTCAACAAAACTTCGACCGAAGGCGGCTGGCGCATTGCTATTATTGACAGCGCCGATGAAATGAACCGCAATGCGGCGAATGCGGTGCTTAAAGCATTGGAGGAGCCGCCAAAGAATGCGTTACTTATTCTGCTGGCCCATGCACCGGGCAAGCTTTTGCCCACGATCACCTCGCGTTGCCGTCAATTACGGTTAAATCCGCTGCCCTTTGAGACTGTTTGCGCCATACTGAGTCGGCATTACCCGGATATTGGCCCTGATGAAATTGCGGGCTACGGCGTGTTAAGTGACGGCAGCCCGGGATATGCCATCAATCTTGTGGAACATCAGGGGCTTGAGTTATATATTCAGCTACTTGAAATTCTGGCTTCCTTGCCGGCACTGGACGTGCCGATGGCTCATAAACTGGCCGGCAGCCTTAGCCTTAAGGCTGCGGAACCGAAATATATCCTGTTTGGTGAATTGCTCACGGCCTTTATCAATCGCATGATCCGTCATGTCTGTGCCGTGCAAGCCGGCGATATAAGCCCTGTAAAACCCGTGCTTACAGGAGAGCTTGACCTTATGTTGCAATTAGGGCAAAGAATTCCCCTTGATCACTGGGCCGAGCTGTGGGAAAAGGTAACCCATAAAATGGCTCAGGTAAATTTAGATCGCAAGCAAGTGATTCTCAATGTCTTGACCCTGTTAAGTCAAAATCTAAAGTAAGAAAATATAACCTAGGGTATTCCAGAGATGACGGCCAAATCAGCCTTTTACATCACAACGCCAATTTATTATGTCAATGACATTCCCCATATCGGCCATGCTTATACCACACTTGCCTGTGATGTTTTGGCGCGTTTCAAGCGGATGGATGGCTATGATGTCATGTTTCTAACGGGCACGGACGAGCATGGACAGAAAGTTGAAAAGTCTGCTGCCGCCAAGGGAAAAGATCCGCTTGCTTTTTGTGATGAGGTATCGATGCGTTTTCGAGATCTTGCCAAATTCATGAATTTTTCCAATGATGACTTTATCCGCACCACAGAAGAGCGTCATAAAATAGCCTGTCAGGCTTTATGGAAAAAGCTTGAAGAAAGCGGTAATATTTATCTTGATAAATATTCCGGCTGGTATTCGGTGCGCGATGAGGCATATTATGCCGAGGGCGAACTGATAGAAGGCAAAAATGACGAAAAACTGGCCCCCACAGGTGCACCTGTTGAATGGGTCGAAGAAGAAAGCTATTTTTTCAAACTATCCGCATGGGAAGATGCGCTCCTGAAATATTATGAAGACTTGCCGGAAACCGTGCTGCCGAAAAGCCGTAAAAATGAAGTTAAAAGCTTTGTAGAGGGGGGCTTGCGGGATTTGTCCGTATCCAGAACCAGTTTTTCATGGGGCGTTCCCGTTCCCGGAAATGACAAGCATATCATGTATGTCTGGATTGATGCGCTCACCAATTATTTAACGGCAGCGGGCTATCCCGATGTGGATAATGAGAAATTTCAGAAATTCTGGCCCGCAGATGTCCATATGGTGGGTAAAGATATTCTGCGCTTTCATGCGGTTTACTGGCCGGCATTTCTCATGGCCGCAGGGGTTGAGCCCCCAAAAAGGATCTATGCCCATGGCTGGTGGACAAATGAGGGGCAGAAAATTTCCAAATCAACAGGAAATGTCATTGATCCGTTTGACATTGTCGAAGAATTTGGTCTTGATCAGGTGCGGTATTTCCTCATGCGGGAAGTCCCTTTTGGCAATGATGGTGATTTCTCGCGCACCGCGATGATTAACCGCATTAATTCGGATCTTGCCAATGATCTTGGTAATCTGGCCCAGCGTTCGCTCAGCATGATTTTCAAAAACTGCAACGGTCAAATTCCGCAAATTGGTGACTTTACAACAGAAGATAAGAAAATTCTGGCTGCCGTCGATGGTTTGCTGCCCCAAATCCGTGAGCTGATGGACAGCCAAAGCATCAACAAGGCTTTGGAGGTCATCTGGAAGGTTGTGTCCGACTGTAACGTTTATTTCGCAGGGCAGGCGCCGTGGGCCTTGAAAACCACCGAGCCTGATCGCATGGGGACAGTGTTATATGTTACCGCCGAAGTGGTGCGTCAGATTGGCATATTGATCAGCTTTATCATGCCGGATTCATCAGAAAAACTGCTTGACCAGATTAACGTCCCTGTTGAAAGTCGTGGTTTTTCCGCGCTCGGCACGTCGGGGCGTTTGGTGCCCGGAACGCAACTGGATAAACCGGAAGGTGTCTTTCCCCGCTATGTGGAGGAAAAAGAAAAATGATCGTTGATAGCCATTGCCACTTGAATTACGGCACCATGATGGAAGATATGCCCGGCGTTATGGCCCGCGCGAAAAATGCGGGAGTCGAGGTCATGCTGGCCATCAATGCCCGCCTGAGCGAATATGATGATGTTTTGGCCTTGGCAGAAGAATATGACCATGTTTATGCCACCGTCGGCAGTCATCCCCATGAGGCTGAGAAAGAACCGGGCATACAGGCCGCGCAGCTGATCGAAAAATCTCACCATAAAAAAGTCATTGGTATCGGCGAAAGCGGGCTTGATTTTTATTATGAATATGCCCCGCGTGACTTGCAAGAAGCCAATTTCCGGGCGCATATTGAGGCATCCCGCGCAACCGGATTACCGTTAATTGTTCATGCCCGTGATGCCGATGATCAATGTATGGCGGTCATGCGTGATGAGATGGAGAAGGGGGCCTATCCCGCCGTTATTCACTGTTTTACCGCATCCCGCAGCTTTGCCGAGGCCAGTCTTGAATTGGGGTTTTATATCTCGATTTCCGGCATTGTGACTTTTAATAGCGCAAAAGAGCTTCAGGAAGTTACCAAGATCATTCCGCTGGACAGATTGCTGATTGAAACCGATGCGCCTTATCTGGCCCCCGTGCCAAAGCGCGGGAAACCAAATGAGCCTTCCTACGTTAAATTCACGGCTGAATTTTTATCCCGGCATCTGGATATTCCTTATGAGGATTTAGCCAAGGCAACCACAGATAATTTTTATCGGCTTTTCACCAAGGCCGCGCGGCAATGAAAATTGTGATTCTTGGTTGTGGAACGTCTACGGGCGTACCAAAAATTGGCGGAAAATGGGGCGTTTGCGATCCCGGAAACCCCAAGAACAGACGCCGCCGGTCTTCGATTTATGTTGAAGAGCAGGATACCAAAATTATCATAGACACAACGCCGGATTTGCGGGAGCAATGTCTGGATGCCAATATCTGCCGCCTTGATGGCGTGCTTTATACCCATGATCATGCGGATCATACCCACGGCATTGATGATCTGCGGGCCATATCTCATATTATGAAACGCCGCCTTGATGCTTACGGTGATACAAAAACCATGGCGGTGCTGAAAAGACGCTTTGACTATATTTTTGAGAGCCGGGGCGGCTATCCTGCGATCCTTAATGCCCATGAAATTACTTGTGACAAATTCACTATCGGCAGCTTGCCAGTGCAGCCTTTTGAATTGATTCACGGCAATGTTATGACATTAGGCTTTCGTTTAAATGAAATGGCTTATACAACTGATCTTAATGCAATACCTGAGGAAAGTGAGCGCTATTTATATGACCTTGATTTATGGATTGTTGATGCCCTGAGGCCAGAACCTCATGCAACCCATTCTCATTTGGCGCAAACCCTGGACTGGATTGAGAAGTTTAAACCCAAACGGGCGATCCTGACTCATATGACGTGGGATATGGATTATGAAACACTGAAAAAAACACTTCCCAATCACATCGAACCGGCTTATGACGGCATGGTTATTCATATTTAGGATTTAAAAAATCATAGCATGGAACATAGCCGCAGAAATATAGTTCTTCTTTTTATCAGTCAGGCGATTGCGTTAACCTCTACGATTACCATTGTGACTTATTCGGCCCTGGTTGGAAAAATACTTACCGGCAGCACGAGCATGGCGACAATTCCTGCGGCTGCGGGGCTTGTAGCGGCAGCATTAACGGCCTATCCCGCATCGATGTTGATGAAGAAATATGGCCGAAAAAAGGGCTTCCAGCTGGGTGGTGCCTTTGCCTTGCTTGCGGGATTTTTATCATTTTACGGTATTTATGCGGAACATTTCATCATATTTACTTTTGGCGTTATGATCCATGGGGTTTTTCAGGCCTTCGCCGCATTTTATCGCTTCACAGCCATGGAAATTACCGCGCCGCATATGCATAAGCAGGCGGTTTCCTATGTTTTGGCTGGAGGACTTCTCGCGGCTTTTGTCGCCCCAAGCGCGGCCCAGTTTTTTGAAGTAAATTTTTATCTGCCCATTCCCTATGCCGGCACCTATATTCTGGTGATGGTTTTGAGCTTTCTGACACAATTTATCATATTATTCGTCAAGTTTCCGGAAAAAATCCCTGAGACCAAGACCGAAATAATAGAGCAGGGGCCACAATCATCTATCTGGAATATACTTAAGAGGCCGGCCTTCCTGTGTGCGAGCTTGAATGCGGCGGGCGCATATCTGATTATGTCTTACGTCATGACGTCATCACCCATGCAAATCGTTGAATATTGCGGCTTTCCGCTTAGTGCGGCGGCCAGCGTTATTCAATGGCATGTGGCTTCCATGTTTCTTCCGGCCTTCTTTTGTGGCTCATTAATTGCCCGTTATGGCTCTGTTAAAATTCTTTTCTCCGGCATGATTTGCCTTGCTGCATCAGCGGCCTTTGCCATTCAGGGACTTGAGCTGATAAATTTCTATGGCTCGCTTGTATTACTTGGGCTTGGCTGGAACTTTATGTTTACCGCAGGGACAACTTTACTGCAACATGCCCATAATTCATCTGAAAAAGCGCAGGTTCAAGGCATGAATGATTTTGTTGTCTACGGCCTGACGGCCATTTCCACATTATCATCAGGCTATATGTTAGAGCATATCGGCTGGATGAATATGAATAAGCTGGTCTTTGGCGTCCTGGGACTATTGTTCATAATAACCTTATGGTATGTTATCACCGAACGTAAAACATTGGGCGTTATTAAACCTGATTATTAAAGGGCTTTGATTATGAAATTTTTGCTAAACGGCATTCTGTTGCTTGCATTTGGTTTCTTTAGTCACACGGCGATGGCGGTCAATGATTCTCAAAACAACATCATTGAAGTGGTCATTGAAACCGACATGGGAAATATTGAACTTGAACTTTATCCCGATAAAGCGCCCATTACCGTTGGAAATTTCCTCCAGAATATCAAAGCTGGAATTTATGAGGGTGGACGTTTTTACCGTGCGTCACGACCGGATAATAACCAAAATACCAAACGTAAAATTCTGACATTAATCCAGGGCGGAAAGAATGAGCAAAAGCAAGGGCGCAGCGCCATTTCCCATGAAACTACATTTCAATCCGGATTGTCCCATCTGAACGGTGTCATATCCATGGCACGGCTAGATCCCGGAACCGCTACGTCAGAATTCTTTATCTGCATTGGTGACAACAGCGGATTAGATTATGGCTCAGATCGCTACGAAGAAGGCAAGCGCCAAGGCTACGCCGCCTTTGGCCGCGTGACCAGCGGTATGGATGTGGTTACCACCATCCAACAACAGCCCACGGGCAATAAAGCCAAAGACGATGCCGACTGGTTCGGCCAGCAGCTTATCAATGATACCGTTGTGATTAAGCAAATTGTCATTAAATAAGGGGTAGAGATAAGGGCAATGAAATAATAAAAATGTTCCATAATATAAATTATGCGCGTAACTTATATTATTTATAGGGTGGGCTTTACTTGTCTGTTGATTGCCTCCCTATTACATATACATAATACTGCTTTTTTGATGGTGAAAGTTTTTTATATTTATTAGGGCGGCTAAATGGCCTATAGGATTGCCTTAGGAAATTTCTCTATCAGGAATACAGTCCATGTTGTTTGATTATAAACCGCCCATGTCCCCCTTGGATATTCTGCATCAGGATAAAGATATCGTGGTTTTAAACAAGCCTTGCGGCTTATTGTCGGTTCCCGGACGTCAGAATCATATGAAAGACAGCTTAAGCCAGCGGGTTCAGGAAAAATTTCCGGAGGCGACTGTGGTGCATCGTCTTGATATGGATACCTCCGGCATTATGGTGATGGCGCTAAATATCAAGGCGCATCGGCATATCAGCAGGCAGTTTGAAAAGAGAGATACGGAAAAAACTTATGAGGCATGGCTGTATGGCGCAGTTGAAAAGGACGAAGGTGAGATAGATTTGCCGCTTATTATTGATTGGCCCAATCGTCCCCTGAATATTGTTGATATTAAGAATGGCAAACAGGCCCTGACGCGCTGGAAAGTCTTGGAGCGGCAGCAAGATAGAACAAAAGTCGCTTTTACCCCTGTGACAGGCCGCACCCATCAATTGCGGGTGCATGCACAGGCCATCGGGCACCCCATATTGGGTGACAGCCTCTATGCCCATAAGACGGCCTTGTCAATGGCTAGCAGGTTAATGCTCCATGCCACTATGCTGACCCTCACCCATCCCTATAGCAAAGAAATTATGAAATTTACCTCTGCTTCACGTTTTTAGGTCATATTATTACGCAGAACATGTGCGGGCCGCGCCGACATGGCCAACCAGATACTCACCATACCAAAAGCAAGCGTCACTAAAATACTGAGCATTACAGTGATCACAGTAATATCAATTGGCAGTTGCCAGGACATCTTCATGACAAAATTGATCACGCTATAGGCCGCCAGTGATCCCAGAATAATCGCAATGGCCCCTGTCAAAGCCCCAAGCAGGATAAATTCAATAAGATAGGCCTTCAATATATCATAGCGCGTGGCCCCCACCACCTTTAGAACGGCGGCATCGTAAATTCGTGATTTATGACCTGATGCGATGGCTCCGGCCAGAACAATAATACCGGAAATGATGGTTATTGCCGCCATGACGTCAATAGCGCCGGAAATCTTAGCCAGAAGAGCAAGGGCATTACTCAACATATCTGTCATACGAACGACTGATATACTGGGAAATTTCCGGGTCAGCTCTTTGTATATGACAGGCTCGTCCTGAATGAGGGTTTTTGCCGTCCCTACATAATTAAAGGGTGCTGATTTTAAGCTATTGGGGTCAATCATCATCACGTAATTAATACCAAAATTTGCCCAATCAAAGTCCCGAATAGAAGAAACAGGCATGGTGAAATCGCGGCCCAGAATATTCACGCTTATCTCATTACCAATATCAAGGGCCATGCTGTCGGCCATATTCTTTGAAATCGATACTTGCGGCGGGCCATCATAATTCTCGGGCCACCACGAACCAGCCGTAATGATATTATTGGCCGGCAAAATATGAGTAAAGGTAATGCCCTTATCACCGCGCAAGATCCACTTGCCCTCAGGCTTAACCTGAGCTTTTCTGGCTTCAACGGACTTGATATGGGTAACGCGTCCACGTAAATTTGGCACGGTTCGGTAACTCTGCACCCCTTCCCGCGCCTTTAAATAATTTTTAAATTCATCATGTTGATCTTTCTGAATATCCAGAAAAAAGAAGGATGGGGCTTCTCCCCCGACCCGATCTTTAATTTCCCTCAGAAGATTATGTTCGATGAGCGCAATAGAGGTAAATAAAATCAAGCCAAGGCCCAGAGACATCACAATTGAATTGGTCGAATTTCCGGGCCGGTATATATTGCTTAAGGCAATACGGAATATGGGATTTTTAGGACGAGGTAAGCTTCTGGCCATTTTCTTTGCCAAAGTAGCTGCCCCTAACAAAATAAGGAAGGCCACCGCCGCTGCCGCCAAAGTCGCCGTCGTTAAAGGCCGGTATTCAGACATATAGATAACGACGCTGATCAATGAAAGTAACATCGCCGCAATGACGATAATATAAGGAGCGGACTGCCTCGCAGATGGCCGTGTGCTTATGGTTTGCCTGAAAAGCCGCGCGGCGGGCACTTGCGTAGCTTTGCCCAAGGGCCAAAGCGTAAAAATAATAGCAACAGAATAGCTGTAAAATGCTGCAAGTATTAAGGGTTTGAGGTATATAGCACCCTTAAATTCCACGGGTAAGCTGTCTTTTAAAAACGCCCCTGCGGCTATGGGCAATCCAGCGCCCGCTATCAGGCCAAGGAAAATGGCGCCTGATGCGATGAACAGAACTTGAGCCAAATAGGTCAATAAAATCATCTGACTGCTGCCGCCTAATATTTTATAGGTGGCAATCGTATTTGTTTTTTCTGATAGATAAGACCTGACAGCGTTACTGACACCAACGCCCCCGACCAACAAGGCGGTTAATCCGACAAGAGTCATAAATTGACCCATGCGACCGACAAACCGCCTAAGCCCCGCACCGCCGCTGTTGCTGTCTTTTATCCGCCAGCTTTTATCCGGGAAGGATTCTTTAATGTTATTTCTTAACAAGCCAGATGTAACATACTGATTTAACTTAATTCTATTGTGATAACGTATCAGGCTGCCTTGTTGAACGAGTGAATTATCAATTAAACTACCCATGGCTACAATAACGCCCGGTGCAAGCTGTAATCCTTGATTGCTGGCGTTATCAGGCTCTTTTTTAATGATGGCCCTCACCTCATAATCTTCTGTACCCAACTTTACGCTATCGCCCATGCTTAGATTTAACCGCGTTGCAAGGGCATTGGACAGAAGAATACCCCATTTCCCGGCCTTTTCAGAAAGTATATCAGGGGAATATTTTCCGGATTGCAGCAAAAGTTCACCGTAAAGGGGGTATGCGGTATCGACAGCTTTTAAATTAACAAGGCTGCTGTCATTTCCCGCATGAGCCATACTGCGCAAGGTGGCAATTTCGGACATTAGCCCCCATTCCTTTAGATGCGCCCGTTCTTCATTGCTCAAGCGTTCCTGAGTTTGACTGATTTCCACATCGCCGCCCAGAAAAATCCTCCCATCTTCCCGTATGCTATCAGAAATATTTGAGGTGACAGAGCCAACGCCGGCAATAATCGCCGTCCCAAGGAAGAGGCTGGCAATGAAAATCTTGAAATTTTTCAACGCAGACCGTGATTCACGCAAGGCAAACCGCAAAGCGCATACCAAAGATAGTGTATTCATACGGCAGCCTTGATTTCTTTGTTTTCTTTAATCTGGCCATCCTGAATATACAGAATGCGATCACATTTTTTAGCAACCTCAGGGTCATGGGTAATTAAAATCAAAGTGGTGTTGAATTTTTTTTGCAGATTAAAAATTAACTCAATAATTTTATGGCCGGTTTTGCCGTCTAAATTCCCTGTTGGTTCATCGGCAAAAATAATTTTGGGATTTGGGGCCATGGCGCGCGCAATGGCGACCCGTTGTTGTTCACCGCCGGAAAGCTGGGAGGGAAAATGCGTAAGGCGATGAGACAGACCAACATGATTTAAGGCCTCCTCTGCCTTTTTCAAGGCATCTTTTTGCCCGCCAAGCTCTAGGGGGACAGCCACATTTTCCAATGCTGTCATGGTGGGGATCAAGTGAAAAGATTGCAGAACAATTCCAATATTATCCCGCCGAAAAAGCGCCAATTGATCTTCATTCATATAATCTAAAATATGGCCGGCTACGGATACTGTGCCTGACGTTTGTTTTTCAAGTCCTGTGACAATTGATAAAAGACTGGACTTCCCCGAGCCAGACGGCCCTAAAATAGCCACTGAACTTCCTTTGAATATATCAAGGTTAATGCCGTTTAGAACTTTTACTTCATGAATTTCACCCGTAAACCTAAGGAAAATATCCTTTAGTTGTAAAATTGCCTTATTTGTCATTATTATCCTGCAAATATTGAATTAATTTCCTTATATGTATAACAGTATAGATATGAACATTACAAAAATTATCAAGATAATTGCGCTTACTCTATTATTTTTAGCGACAAAGGCACAATCCCTTCTGGCCAATGAATATACCATACTGGCTTTTGGCGACAGCCTGACGGCGGGATATGGCCTGATGGCCGAACAGGGGTTCACCTATCAGCTGGAATATGAACTTAATCAGCTGGGTCATAAGGTGACTGTCGTTAATGGCGGTGTTTCCGGGGATACAACTTCCGGTGGATTATCACGGCTTGAATGGGTGTTGTCCAGTGTTAAGAACGGAAAACCGGATCTTGTTATTCTTGAGCTAGGGGCCAATGATGCGCTGCGCGGGATAACGCCTGATATTACGCGCGCAAATATGGAAAAAATGCTGTCTATCTTAAAACAGGCAGAATTAAAAACCCTTGTGGCCGGAATGATGGCCCCGCCAAATATGGGAGATAAATTTGGTGCAGAATTTAATCGTATTTTTCCCGAAGTTTCTGAAAAATTCAACACGCATCTCTATCCTTTTTTTCTTGAGGGCGTTGCGGGAAATGAAGCGTTGAACTTAAGTGATGCTGTTCACCCAAATTCAAAGGGCGTTAAGGTTATTGTAAAGAATATCATTCCCTACATCTTAAAAACCGACAGTTATTTTGGATTAAATCCAGAAAAATAATCCATTCATCGCAGCAAAAAGCTCCTTCGTCGCAAGCCACTGTTTTTCATCGCAAAAAGGATGCTATTAGTCGCTCATAAGTTTTCTATAGTCTGGTTGCGTGGCATAAGTCTCCTACACAAACTGAAAAGCTGAAGGAGAACGGACAGATGCTCAAAGGAACAAAAATTATTGCGATGGCTTCACTCATGATAACAGGCGGATATACCGCCGTACAGGCCTATGAGCCCGGCAGTACGACTGTTAATCAGTCAGTTCAGGCCATTAATATAGAAAAAAATATTTCCAAAGCAGACGCTAAAACAATAATGAAGGATTATCTTAAATCCAAAAAAGCCTATAAAAAATTGAGTGTCGGCGACATTGTTAAGCAACGAGATCGCTGGAAAGTAAGAATAACGAATAATCAAAAAACTACAGTCGCCACGACCTATGTGAACAGCAAGACAGGTGAAATTACTTTCAAACGGTAATTACCCCTACTACCCCTCTTACCTGTCTTGTGAAGCAAGCCCCTTACCCCGGGGCTTGCTTCTTTTTTTATTCAGAAAAATATCGCGTCCAAGGCTTGTTTGCGGTTATAGTAGCAGCCTGAATAAGCGGGATAAAAAATGAAGTTGAATTACTATACTGTTGGCGCTGGCCCCAATTTAATCATTTTACACGGGCTATTTGGTTCTGCGAGCAATTTTCGTTCGCTCGCAAAGATTTACGGGGCATATTTCACAGTTTATTGCCTCGATCTTAGGAATCATGGTGCCTCCCCCCATGATGATGACGTGTCATTGGGCGCTATGGCCTCGGATATCATTGAATTTATGGATGAGCATAAGCTGGGCAATTCGGCCTTGATGGGACATTCCCTCGGCGGCAAGGTCGCTATGCAGGTGGCCTTGAATTATCCCGAAAGAATATCTTGCCTCATCGCAGGCGACATTGCGCCTGTTGAATATCCTCATCATCATGACGGCATTTTCGAGGGCATGAGGGCGGTGAGCCAACAAGCTGTCTCGTCACGAAAGGAGGCCGAACGGATTTTAGCGGACTTTGTGGAAATGCCAGAAGTAAGGCTGTTTCTGCTGACCAATCTGGTTCGGGATCAAGATAAATCCTTTATTTGGCGCATTAATGTCAACGGGCTGGAAAATGGTTATGAAGATATTTCAAACAAACCGAACGGGATGCCTTACCAGGGCCCCAGTTTATTCATACGGGGTGGTTTATCGGATTATGTGAAAGAAGAATATTTTCCGGCAATTTACAAGCTTTTCCCCAAAGCTGAAATTGTCACTCTGGCCGGTACGGGCCATTGGCTCCATGCCGAGAAACCGAAGGAATATGCGGCTATTACCTTGAAATTTTTAAAGAAAGTTTGAAAAATGCGCATCGCAATCATGGGCAGCGGCGGTATGGGTGGCTATTTAGGCGCAAAATTAGCGGTATCTGGTCATGACGTTATCTTCATAGCCCGGGGCGCGCATTTGGAAGCTCTCAAATTAAATGGCCTGAAACTCATTTCCCAAAATGGGGATATTCATATTGATAAGCCGTTGGCATTTGAGGATACCCGGGACGTGGGGCCCGTTGACTTAATCCTGTTTTGCGTCAAACTATATGATACGAAATCTGCGGCCCTTGCCTGCAAACCTATGATGGACCATGATACATTCATATTGACGCTGCAAAATGGTGTGGAAAGCGCCGATATTATATCAAGCATTATTGGCGCAGGAAAAGTGATTAGCGGAGCTATATATGTCTCGGCATCAATTCAGTCCCCCGGGATCATTAAACATTCCGGCGGCAATGATACCATCCAGTTTGCCGAGGCTGACAATTTACCAAGTATGAGAACCGATATTCTGGAAAATATATTTGAACAGGCAGGGCTTATTGGCCTTCGCGCAGATAATATGAAAGAAATGCTCTGGTCTAAATTTGTTCTTCTCTGCGCCAATGCCGGATTGGGGTCTTTGACGGATAGCGGCACGAAAACCATGTGTTCTGACCCGGATACCAAAGAAATACTGCTGGCGGCAATGTGGGAAGTATTTAATGTTGCCAAGGCCATGGACATCGCGCTGCCGGAAAGCATAATAGATGATATATTAAACCTCCTTATATCAGATGATCAACAAGAAGAAATGATTGCGTCTCAATGTCTTGACCTTAGAAAAGGTAACAGGCTCGAACTGGAATGGATACAAGGCACATTGTACCGGTTAGGTAAGATTCATAACGTGCCGACACCCATTAACAACACAGCTTATGTGGCTTTAAAAAGATTTGCCTCAGGCTTGAGTTCAGAAGGTTCAAGTTAAAGCTGGGTGCGGATTTTTTTAACAGCATCAATGATGTGATCTGCGGCATAATTAATTTCCTGATCCATGGTCATACGGCCAATACCTATTCTAATGCTGCCTTCGATTTGAGCCTTATCAAGGCCAATGGCGGTTAAAACATGGGAGGGTTCAGCGCGGCCCGTTGAACAGGCCGACCCTGCGGAAAAGGCAATATTGCGCAACCGCTTGATCAAAGCATCCCCCTTCACGCCATCAAAAATTAAATTCAGGTTACCCGGATAACGCTGTTTTTCAGATCCGTTCAGATGGACGCCGTCAAGGCTGCCTAAAATTTCTGATTTCATTCTTTTTGCCAGATTATGAATATGGTCATGATCTTTTGCCATATCCTGTTTGGCGATTTTGCATGCGGTGCCCAAGCCAGCGCATAAGGCCGGTGATAATGTGCCTGACCTAAGCCCTCTTTCCTGTCCGCCGCCATCAAACAAGGCCAAAGGTTGAATATTTTTTGGGCGTAAATACAACGCACCCACGCCCTTGGGGCCGTATATTTTATGACCAGAAATGCTCATGAGATCAATATTCATGGCAGATACATCAAGAGGTATCTTGCCCGCCGCCTGCGCGGCATCCGTATGAAATATAACGTCACGGGCCATGCAGATGGCGCCTATTTCTGTTATATTTTGAATGACGCCAATTTCATTATTCACGGCCATAATGGAAACAAGAGAAGTTTTCGGTGTGATCGCCTGATCCAGTTGGGCAAGATCAATCAAACCATCTGCCCCCACCGGCAGATATGTGACCTTAAAACCATTTCTTGCCAGCGCAGCGCAGCTTTCCAGAACGCACATATGTTCCGTCACGGCTGTGATAATATGATTTTTTGATGGATATGCGGCATAGGCCATGCCTTTTATGGCCAAATTATTGGATTCAGTTGCGCCCGAGGTGAAAATGATATCCTCAGGGGCGGCACCAATCAGATTTGCCACATTCTTGCGGGCAATTTCGACGCCCGCTGCGGCTTCCCAGCCAAAGCTATGGTTTGAATGCGGATTGCCGAATTTTGTGGTTAAATAGGGCATCATTTCCGCAAGCACCCTTGGGTCGAGCGGCGTTGTAGACTGATAATCCAGATATATGGGCAAATCCGTCATGACATTCTTTTCCGGTCATATAATTTCTTCCACGCGCGGATGAAGGCATCGGCATCCTGCTGCGTCGTCTCCGGGCCAAGGCTTACGCGAATGGTTGACAAGGCCTGATCCTGCCCGCCGCCCATGGCCGTGACCACATGAGATGGCTTGACCTTACCCGAAGAGCAGGCCGAGCCCGAACTGACGCATAAGCCCTCCAGATCAAAGGCCATGACCTGTGTCTCACTGGAAACGCCGGGCATCAGAATGGTGGATGTGTTGGGCAGCCTGTCAACCGCCCCGCCATAGAAACAGGCTTGCGGCGCATATTTACCAATTTCCTGTTCAATGCGGTTTCTTATTTTTTCACAAGTTTTCATGGCTTGAATATTCTGTGGAATAAAGCTGACCGCCTTGGAAAAGCCCGCTATACCCGCCAGATTTTCGGTGCCGGCTCTTCGGCCCCCTTCTTGGCCCCCGCCATAGGCCAATGGCACTAGTAGAATTTTTTCTTGGGCTATTAAGGTGCCGACCCCTTGCGGCCCGCCAAGCTTATGGGCAGAAAGTGACATCATATCCACCTCCAATGCCCGGAAATCAATCGGGATTTTACCCAAGGCCTGAATGGCGTCCGTATGAAATAAGGCACCGGCTTCATGGCTTATCCGCGCGAGTGACCTTATATCTTGAATGACGCCGGTTTCATTATTGGCTAACATGATAGAAACTAGGGTGTTTTTGGTGGCCTGCGCCAAGGCATCCCGCAGCTTTTCAGGCTTCACAAGACCATGTTTGTCAACGGGCAGAATATCAACGCGGCCTTTAAAGTTTTGCTGGATTTGTCCAACTGAATCATGCTCGGCAGCAGAAATAATTATATGATCCAGATTTTTTACATTCAGGGCCAGATTATTGGCCTCTGTGCCGCCGCCTGTGAATATAATTTTCTGAGGACGGCAATTGACCATTTGCGCTATGGTTCGGCGGGATTTCTCCAAAACAGATTTGGCATGACGGCCAACGCTGTGGACAGAGGATGGATTGCCGCCCCTCTTCATCACACAGCTCATTTCATCTATGACTTCCGGCCTGATTGGGGCTGTGGCATTATGGTCAAGATAGATCATCTAGTTGGCAGTATCTGATTTGGTTGCTCTTTTAGGGGGCTTTCTGGGTTTTGGGATTTTTTTAATTTTATCCAACGCCTCTTTTGCTGCCAGTTCCCCTTCCAGTTCTTCCACACGGCTTTTCAGGCCGCAAATCATATCGAACATGCCTTCAAGTGATCTTGCAATGGGATCCGGCAATTCGTCTGTTGACAAGCCATAAGCACAAAAGTCGTTGATATCTTTTTGTTTCGGTGGCTGAACCACCTTTGCCGGGATACCAATAACGGTGGCATTTTCCATGACGGATTTCACAACAACGGCGTTGGAGCCAACACGGGCATTTTTCCCCACATGGATCGGCCCGAGTATCTTGGCACCCGCGCCCACAATCACGCCCTCGGCCAATGTTGGGTGTCTCTTGCCGCCTTCCAGCGACGTTCCCCCAAGGGTCACCCCCTGATAAAGCGTGGCATTGTCACCAACTTCTGCCGTTTCACCAATGACAATGCCCATACCATGATCAAAGAAGACGCCCTTGCCGATTTTTGCGCCGGGGTGAATTTCTATTCCACTGAGAAAACGACCAACATGAGATATGAATCTGGCCAGCGTGGTGAAGCCATTTGCCCAGGCCCAATGTCCCATACGATAGTAAATTAACGCATGCACGCCCGGATAGGATATCAAAGCATCAATTTTCGATTTTGCTGCCGGGTCCCGCGCCATAACGACAGAAATATCATGGCGTATATTATCAAACATTATACAATATCCAATTCCCTCTTGCTTTTCACCCGTGCTTATATGCTATAAAAACGATGATTCGTCTAGAGTTACAAATTAATATTATTCATATAGGTTTTGCAGGCAACAACGTCAAGGGATGCCCTTGATTACGGTGATCTTATAACCATATTACGTTCAGCTAGACAATATTTTAAAAGTTTGAGGAAAGATGCGTATGCCTGAAGTTATATTTAACGGCCCGGACGGGCGCCTCGAAGGTCGTTATCAAGAAGGCGAAGGCGATAATCCTCCCATTGCCCTGATTCTGCATTCTGACCCACAATTTGGCAGCAATATGAATCACAAGGTCTGTTATTATCTCTATCATTCCTTCAAGCGCCGGGGTTTTTCTGTTTTGCGGTTCAATTTTCGGGGCGTCGGCAGAAGTCAGGGCAGTTTTGATGACGGCATAGGTGAATTAAGTGATGCGGCGGCGGCATTAGACTGGCTGCAGTCTCATAACCGAGATGCGCCCAGCTGTTGGGTGGCCGGTTATTCCTTTGGCGCATGGATCAGCATGCAGCTTCTGATGCGGCGTCCTGAAATTCAGGGCTTTCTATCTGTATCACCGCCAGCAAATTTATATGATTTCAGTTTTCTTGCCCCCTGCCCGGCTTCTGGTCAGATCATTCAGGGAACTGAGGATACCGTTGTATCCGAACCATCGGTACAAAGGCTTGTAGATAAGCTTAAAACACAGAAAAGCATTGATATTCAATATGATAGAATTGAGGGTGCCGATCATCTATATGTGGATTATCATGCCCCGCTGGTACAGGAAATTGATAAATATCTGACGGCACGTTTAGGCTATTAATAATATTATTTGGGCTGATATAATTTTCCGCCTGCGGAGGACTGGTGAATACCTGTTGTCCCAGGAAATGTTATGGGCAGACTTAAAAGATGACGGCAGGCGAGGAAAGCAAAGGCTTCGGCTTCCAATGCATCACCGCACCAGCCAAGTTTTTCAACAGAATCAATGGGTATATCCATTTTTTTAAGTTTCCACATTAATGTCTTATTATGCCGTCCGCCGCCGCATATATAAATATATTTTGGCCTTTCCGGGCAATATTCAAGGGCAACCTGGATTGTCTTTACGGTAAAATCCAACAAAGTCGCGGCCCCGTCTTCAAGTGACAGACTCTCTAGTCCCATGACATTAAAGCCCAGACGATCAAGTGATTTTGGCGGAGGCTGAGTGAAATATTCATTTTTCAGCCATTCTTTGACCAGATCATGATCAATATCTCCTTTTGCCGCCAGTGCGCCATCAATATCCATGGGCTGACCCGTGTTTTTTTTGACCCAATCATCTATAAAGGCATTGCCCGGCCCCGTATCAAACGCCAGCATCTGTTGCTCGCCATCGTTATGAAGCCAGGTCACATTACTCACCCCGCCAATATTTATGAGGGCAATGGGCCATGCCACCTCAAGGCCTTGATCCACCCGGGCTTTAATGAGCGCCTGATGGTAAATAGGAACCAGCGGCGCCCCCTGCCCGCCATTTTCCACATCATGGCGCCTGAAATCATTCACGACGGAAATATTCACCATATTGGCCAGATGTTGACCATCCCCGATTTGCCAGCTCCAGCCCTGATCCGGTCGATGCAGCAAGGTTTGACCATGAAAACCTACCACATCAATATCTTTTGGATTCAGGTTATTTTCCGATAAAATTTTCCTGACAGACTCTGCATGAATATTGGTGAGTTTTGTCTCTAACTGGTTCAGATTTTCATTCTGCAAAACTGGGCTCCCAAGCCGCCCCGCCTCTGTCATGGCGCTGGCAATGTTCCGGCGCATGTCCGGGGAATATGGCAAATGAACCATTTTGCCAACGGCCTTTGCGGTATGAGCATCACTTTTAATCAAGGCGCAATCCACCCCGTCCATGGAGGTTCCGCTCATTAATCCGATAGCTAAAAATTGTTTTTTAGAAAAACTCACTTTAAATTTCCATTTTTTATTTTGTAAAGTTATGCTACATGATGCGCCATAATACTGCATCTTTATTTATTAAAAAAAGAAATCAAAATGACAAATAATATTGATAATTTCACCCCTAATTCCGACTTTCTAAAAATGATGAAAGACCGGGGCTATATTCATCAATGTACTGACCTTGACGCATTAGATCAGAAATTATCCAAAAATATTGTTGCGGCCTATATCGGCTTTGATTGTACGGCCACAAGCCTGCATGTAGGGTCATTGGTGCAGATTATGATGTTGAGAAACTTACAAAAAAACGGCCATAAACCCATTGTTCTCATGGGCGGCGGCACGACACGTATCGGTGATCCTACGGGGCGGGACGAATCTCGGAAAATGCTGACCGATGAAGATATAAACACCAATATGGACGGTATTCGCACCGTATTTGAAAAATACCTGACCTTCGGAGACGGGCCAACGGACGCCGTCATGGTCAATAATGCTGATTGGCTGGAAAAGCTAAGCTATATTGATTTTCTGCGTGATATGGGTCCCCATTTCACCATTAACCGCATGTTGACATTCGATAGTGTCAAGCTGAGGCTTGAACGTGAACAGCCCATGACCTTTCTTGAATTCAATTATATGATACTACAGGCCTATGATTATCTGGAACTGGGCCGCAAATATGATTGTAGCCTGCAAATGGGCGGATCCGATCAATGGGGTAATATTATCAACGGCGTTGAATTAAACCGGCGCGTTGACCGCAATGAGGTTTACGGCTTGACAACCCCGCTCGTTACCCTTGCAAACGGCCAAAAAATGGGCAAAAGTATGAGCGGTGCGGTTTGGCTAAATGATGATATGCTCTCGTCCTACGACTTTTGGCAATTTTGGCGAAATACGGCGGATGCTGATGTGGGCAGATTTTTGCGATTATTCACAGAACTGCCAATGGCAGAGATAGAACGCCTCGAAAGGCTTGAAGGTTCAGAGATTAACGAGGCCAAGAAAATACTCGCCAATGAAGCAACAATATTATGCCACGGCCCCGCAGCAGCCCAAAATGCCTCTGAAATTGCGAGGCAGGCCTTTGAGCAGAAATCGCTTTCCGCTGATCTTCCCACTGTGCAGGTGGCCAAAACTGATCTTGAAACAGGCATTAAGGTGAACGACCTATATGTAACAGCGGGACTGACCCAATCAAAAGGCGAAGCCCGCAGGTTGATTAAGCAAGGCGGCGCAAAGATTAATGACGAAAAAATTTCTGATGGTGAGCTTCTGATTACATTGGCTCATCTGAATTCTGAAGGCAGCATTAAATTGTCTGCCGGCAAGAAAAAACATGTTCTGATCAAACCTGAATGATATCTTATCCGGGATATCATTCTGGTTTTGTTTCTGGTTTTGTTTCTGGTTTTGTTTCTGGCTTAATTATTGACTGTTCTCCAGGAGTGCTTTCTGTATTTGGTATTATTTCCTGCATTTCCTCGGCTTGCTCACGGAGAGTCTTTTTCTTGCCGCCAATCGCCGTGAAAATCTTTCGGAAAATACCCGGTGCAAGAACCGCCAAGGGATTGATGTTAATCTGCGGATCATCGAGCGGGCCGCTAATGGTATAGGTTGCGGAGAATATTCCTTCCCCTTTTCCTCCCGTCAGAATGGTTCCTATGAGCGGAATATTGCCCAACAATGAATTGATGCCGTAAGCCGGAACGAGCGTGCCGGATATGTTCATTTCATCATAAGCCTGATCGATCACACCCTCTATCGTCATGCCAAGCATGGGCCCGCGCGCGCGCGCGTCACTGATTTTCGTAACACCATTTGATGTTTGAAAAGTCATGTCAAAATCATTAAAAGAAAGCCCGCCCTTATTGAGTTCTTCCCGTGCTTTTGTAAATTTTTTTTCATCCAGAAGTTTGGAAAAACCAGGAGATTCAATAACTTTAAATTTTGTAATTTTTGCCTGCCCCCCAAGGGAAATACCATGCTCATGCTTTACCATATCAGCGTTGAGTGTCATATCCCCGCCAACGCCAAGGTTAAATACCCCCAATCCCCGCAAGGCCTCCCCTGCGTCATCACTGTTAAATAGTAGCTTGCGATTGTCCCCCTCAGGATAAACACTGACCGTTACATTGTTATTTTCGTGAATTTTACCTTCAAGGTTAACATGGGTAAAATCTTGTTTTCGATAGATGGCCGACAATATTGCCTTGCTAATTCTGACATTGTTTTTTGCCAAAAGATCATCTATTTCGGCATCCACATTAAAGTCTGGCAAGGAGACCTTTTCCTCATCACCATCCGTAGACATTATAATATCTATAAGCGAGGCGGCATTAAAAGCCTTGCCGGTAATTGTGGATGCATAGTATTTTTTTTCTGCATCCCATTCCATCAGCATGTTGATATCGGTATCCGGCATGACAAGACTTGGAATAGAAAAGCGGGTAACCATATCGTCAACCATATCCAGCTCCAGATTGGCTACAAGGCTTTCGCTTTGCAGAAGAATATTGGATATAGTAAGATGGCCATCGCCTTTAAATGTTAAGTCAAAATCAACATGGCCTGCTTTGCCTTTTGGCTTTTCCCATCCAATTGGATCAAAATTGCTGAGGCTGTTAATCAGGTTAAACTGGCCATTTCCCTTCTTGATAGCGCCGCCTTTACCATAAAGGGTTAAATCAATTTCTACGGGCCCATCAATATAAGGGTCAAAGGGTAAATGTAATTGTTCCCATTGGGCGCCCTCTATGAAACCATTGATAATATATTTTGTTGGAAAATCTTCGCTGTCGCCAAAATTCTCCAGCCAGTTTGCCGCAAACGCCACACCATTCAGGATAATATTTCCTTCGGCGGCAATCCCGTCACCATTAACGAATAACTCCAAATCACCATCATCAATGCCAAGGCTGTCATTGAGAACCGGAATGGAGAGCTGGTGAATATCTGCCTTTACATCGAATGTCACATCTTTGAGGCGAACTTTTTTAAGAAGCGGGAAACTCAAGGACAATTCGGCGGTTGCTTGCCCTGTTATGCTGCCCTGCTCAATACCATATTTTGACGGATAACCCAGTGGCTTATGGTCAATCACGCGCAATATCTCTTCAAGAGCTCCCTCAAGTTCAAGGGTAATATCTGCTACCCCCTTGCCTTTAATATGAATGTCTGAAAATAAAAGGTCGGCCCTATTGATGACCAGCTGTTCAATATGCCCCCCCCCGGCTTTCAGATGGAAACTTTGTAAATTAAGCTCTGCATGCCCGGACATACCGCTTAATATGGGCATTGGGCGCAGGTAATGAGCGCTGATATTCTTGAAATCAAATTTGAAGGTCACACTATCCGCTGGCAAGCCGGCATTATTTTGTGGGCTTGGCCACATCTGTGGTTCTATATAGACATCAAGCTTGCCTTTTGGGACAATTCCAGCGTCAATATTTTTTGCGATCCAGTCATAGGCCCCTTTGCCAAATCGCCCCGGCCAATATGTTTTTAAATCGGCGAAAGGTAAATCTGTAATATCTGCCTTGATTGCAATGCCAGGCCTGTCAGTTGGGCCATATAACATCCCCGTACCACTCACATAAGTTTGACCAAGTTGAAGTGAAATTTCTTCCAGAAAAATTGTGTCTTCACTTCTATTTACATAACCGCTCAATGCCGCAGATGTGATTTTCAGGGGTTCAGGATATATTTCAGTCGGATTGATGGTTCCCTCATCAAGGGAAATGCTAAACGTCATAACGGGGATTTTAAAATCCCGATCAATCGTAAAGTCAATTTTGCCCTTTGCGGGAATATCAAGATTTGATAAGCCGGACAGAGCGTCAACTTTCCCCACCAATGCGGCTGGGCGCAATTCAGAAAAATGTAAACTGGTGACAATTTCCTTTCTGGCATTGTCAAAAACAAGCGAAACATCAATTGGCATAGCATTGCTCTGCGCCATTTCTATATTGCCAAGTAGTCGAACATTTAATCCAAAACTGGTTCTGCGTAAATTAAGATGGGCTTCCGGTATTTGCCATATCTGCCCGGATAACTGATCTGTGAGGATTATTTTTGTGCCCAGCAAGGAAAATTGACCGAGATATCCTGTTGCTACAGACGCCTTTGGGGGAGAAAGCAGTTCCTTGGCAATTTTAAAGGGTAAAATTTCCGAATTTTGAAGTTCTTCTATTAAAGCCTCAAGTTTTTCCATAAAGGGCCTGTTGTCTGTGGATGTCCAGACATCCGGACCAAGTGTGTAATCAATGGATA
Organism: Emcibacter sp.; assembly: GCA_026982375.1. Taxonomy (GTDB): domain Bacteria; phylum Pseudomonadota; class Alphaproteobacteria; order Sphingomonadales; family Emcibacteraceae; genus Paremcibacter. The sequence goes on from JALSHF010000219.1 coordinate 27,289, forward strand.
GACCAAGAATTTCAATATCCGTGGGGGCGAGCAAGCCCCGCATCATGGCAAGACCACTGAAACGCATGCCTGCTTCGGGGACATTTAAGATGAAATCAGTTTTTTTATCGATGATCTCAACTTCATAAAAGGTAACCTGAAGTCCGCTTGTCCTGCCATAACCCGCCGTCTCTTTTTTGCGCCAAACCAAAACGGCATCACGGAAATCAAAGCTGACGTCCTTTTGGTTCAGAACCAAAGCACGTTTCAAATAGTCCCCTGTCCAATCCAGCGCAATTGGCCCAATACTCAAGCGCCAACCGAGCAATATGATCACTAAGGCAAGCAGCGAAAATAAAACCAATGGTATTTTTAATGTTAAGGCGTATCGTTTCAAAATAATATTCTCTATAGTTGACTATAAACAGGGCCAGAGAAGCATAACCCACCCTATAGAACAAAAGTTTGACCTAATTAAGGTATATTTTCATGATGGTAACTTACCCTTTTTATCCACAGGCTTTTAACAAAGAACTTGGTGAAAGCAAACTTGCTGATTTCATGGAATATTGCCGCGACCAACAAGTAACAGATATTGTTGCATTATTTAATAAAAATAACCATCGTGATCTATTATCTGCTGTCTTTTCCAATAGCCCCTATTTATCTCGGCTGCTGACAAGGGATGTCCATTTTACCAAACGATTGCTTTCGGAAGATTTCGAGGCGCTGTTTGAAGAGGTCATTGAGGATTTGACCAAAATCCTGCCTGTTACAAAAGATACCAAGCAGGTTATGCGACATTTAAGGCTGGCAAAAGCGCGGGTGGCCTTGATTACTTCTTTTGCTGACCTTTCAGGGGCATGGCCTCTTGAAGTCATTACAGACCGGCTTTCGGCATTCGCAGAAGTCTCTGTTGCCCTTACGGTAAGCCATCTGCTCCGTGCTGAAATGATCAAGGGGAATCTGGCCATTCCGCCCCATTTATCAGTGACGCCAACCGATCAGATTCTGGCTGACTTTGATATATCAAAGGATACAGGTTATGTGGTTCTTGCCATGGGGAAAATGGGCGGATTTGAACTTAATTACTCAAGCGATATTGATCTGATTATCCTGTATGACAATGATATCGTTCGTTACACCGGACGCAAAACAGCGCAGGATATGTTTATCCGGCTCACCCGGAATCTGGTTAAAATCATGCAGGAAAGAACGCAAGACGGCTATGTCTTTCGAACGGACCTGCGGCTCAGGCCGGATCCCGGCGCGACCCCGGTTGCCATATCCATGGAAGCGGCAGAAGTCTATTATCAATCCATGGGCCTGAATTGGGAACGTGCCGCCATGATAAAGGCAAGGCCGGTTGCCGGTGACATCGCCGCAGGTCATGATTTCCTGTCACGAATAAAAGGCTTTGTCTGGCGCAAACATCTTGATTATGCGGCCTTGGAAGATATTTACGCGATTAAAAAACTTATACATCAGCATCATGGCCATGGGTCTATTGGTTTTGCCGGACAGGATATCAAGCTTGGCCATGGCGGCATTCGGGAAATTGAGTTTTACGCCCAGATATTTCAGCTCATATCAGGGGGCCGCGAACCGGAACTTCGGGTGCCTGCGACCTGCAACGCGCTGAATGCGCTGGAAGAAAATCAGAAATTATCTGCCGTGGATAATGAAATTCTTCAGGATGCCTATCGTTTCTACAGAACGCTGGAACATAGGTTGCAGATGATCAATGATGACCAAACCCATAGTATGCCGGAAAGCCCGGAGGACCTTGCGAGAATAACGAGTTTCATGGGATATCAAAAGCAGGCTGATTTTGAAAAAGACCTAAAGCATCACCGTCATAATGTGCATGGTCTTTTTACTGATCTGTTGAAAGATTCCCATCAGGATCAGGATATTGATCCGCTTTTAGCCTTCCCGCCCGATGATTTCAATCAGGATACGCTTGAGGCCATTACCTCTTATGGCTATCAGGATGCCAAAGCCATATATATGATTATCAACCGTTGGCTATTGGGACGCTACCGCGCCTGCAGAACCAAACGCGCCCGCGATTTGCTCCATAATTTAATTCCGGAAATTCTCTCAAATTTTGGTAAATATGCGCAGCCAGATACAGGCTTTCATAAATTTGATACATTTCTGTCCCGCCTGCCCTCAGGCGTTCAGCTCTTCTCTTTTATCAAGGCCCAGCCGTGGCTTTTGGAATTGCTTTCGGAAATTATCGGCATTGCCCCCGATTTGGCGGATCAATTGGCAAAGCGCCCTCTATTGCTGGATGCGGTGCTCAACAATAATTTTTTTGAGGCCTCCTTCAACAGGCAGGATTTGAATGAACAGCTTGAAAGTCAGCTTGCTGTTGCCAAGGATTTTCAGGACATTCTGGATATTATGCGTAAATGGGCCAGTGAACAAAAATTTCAAGTCGGGGTACAAATTTTACGTAATAATATTGACGCCAAAACGGCCGGTAAAAATTTATCTTTGCTTGCAGAGGTCATTCTTGACGCCATGCTAAACAAAGTCATCGAAGATTTTTCCATAAAACATGGCCAGATTAAAGGGGCTGAATTTGCTGTTCTTGCCCTTGGGAAACTCGGCGGCCACGAGCTTACCACCACATCTGATCTGGATTTGGTATTTATATATGATGCCAAAAGCGCGCCGTTAATATCAGACGGCCAAAAACCGCTTTCCATAAACCATTATTTTGCCCGCTTTAGCCAACAATATATCAATGCCCTGACCGCCATGACCGCAGAGGGAAGATTATATGAAATAGATATGCGGCTGCGCCCATCAGGCAATGCGGGGCCAATTGCCGTTACGCTGACAAGTTTTGAAGAATATCAACAGCGGGATGCCTGGACGTGGGAACATCTTGCCCTGACACGCAGCAGATGTGTTTCAGGCTCGCATGATCTGAAAGAAAAAATTACGCAGGCCATAGCGCAATCTCTTCGGCGCGAAGATCGCGACCCGAAAAAGCTGCTGAAAGATACCTGTGATATGCGGGAAAAACTGCGCAATGAATTTGATACGCGGCATATTTGGTCGCTTAAACAAATTCGGGGCGGTTTGGTTGATATTGAATTCATCTGCCAGTATTTGATCCTGAAACATGTCGCTGACCACCCCAAAATTTTGACTCCCAACACGCTCGATCAGATATCAGTTTTAAGAGAAAAAAACATCCTGTCCAGGGATCACGCTGACCTGCTCTGTCAATCCTGTGAATTCATGCAGAATCTTCAAATTATTTTGCGGTTATGTTACGGTGACAGTGTTAAGTTCAATCCAGAGCTTTCCGATGACTCCCATGCCTTCATGACAACATTATGTATGAGGTTTAACGTTGACAATATTGACCAATTGACGCAAAAACTTTTAAATACTCAAAAAAATATCTATCAACTTTATCAGGACATCATTGAAAACCCTGCTAAAAACTCTGCTGAAAAAATTATTGAATAAGGAAATATATATGCTTGAAGTCGGCCAAAAAGCCCCAAAGTTTTCTCTGCCGGATGAAAATGGTGCCATCATTTCCCTTGATGACTTCAAGGGTAAAAAACTTGTGCTTTATTTCTACCCAAAAGACAGCACGCCCGGCTGCACTACAGAAGCCAGGGATTTTACCGCCCTCATCCCTGAATTTGACAAGGCCGGTGCGGTGGTCATTGGGGCATCCAAAGACAGCATGAAACGCCATCAGAATTTCATTGCCAAGCAAAATATCGGCTTTAGCCTGCTTTCCGATGAAGATGGGATTTTATGCGAGGCCTACGGTGTCTGGGTGATGAAAAAACTCTATGGCCGTGAATATATGGGCATTCAAAGAGCAACATTTTTGATTGATGAGGTGGGTATCATCCAGCATATCTGGCCCAAAGTAAAAGTCAAAGGCCATGCCCAACAAGTTCTGGAAACGATAACCTCAGCATAATCCGAGGGTTGCGTCAGAGCAATGGGGCCAAAGGTGGGTGCCGGGCCTCATTCCGGCTGTGGAAAATGCAGGCTTGTAACATCGGCGAGATAGAAGGGAAAATAGTCTTCAGTCCCAAAGAAATTTCCGGCTTCAACATGGGTCGGGAGCCGAAAACCCGAAATTTCCCGAAATTCAGAAAGATAGCCGCCAAACGGTTGGAGACGATAAACGCCTTGCGGGTTAGCATCGCTCCACCGCGGAAAACGGACCTCTGTTGGCTGGCCCTCGGCTGTCACGGAGATATAAACGTCCTGCGTAATACCGCTATGACGAAATGTGACCTTTGACGTGTTTTCGTCCACCGCTTGCCAAACGACATCCGGCCCGGGCAAAAGCGCTGCGGGGGTCCAGAAAACGGCTTCTGCCACATAGCGGCCGAACGCCGAGCGTGTGTGATCAGAAGTCCCTCCAAAGCGTGCAACAGGGGCGAGCCCGGCAATCCAGAAGCGGGTCCAGCCCGCACTGTCCGATCCGGACATGCGCATAAGCCCTTTGCCGCCAGACATTTTCCAGATAAAACCATTTGGCGCCGCCAGCACCTGCCGTGCGGTCATGGCCATATAGTTTGGCACCTCTTTCGTGCCGAGACTGAATTGCCCCGTCATCTCGATATCTGCTACCGTGAACAACGGCGTTCCCGTCAGAATCGTATATTCGAAATATCGCCGCGCCGGTTCTGGCAGGTCGACCACCATTGCCGGATCAAAGGCAGGTGGTGATTTGGGCTGCAATGCTATGAGGCGAGCCATTTCTGCCCGATCCGCACGGTGATCAAGCTGACGCCATATCATCAATATGACGAGAGCGACCGCAAACAGAAAAACAAACAAAAAGAGAAATACCTTCATCAAAGGTGCCTTTATTGTTTTAACTTTTTGGATCAGGGTTATTAAACCACCTCTTACACGTCTGCAAGAATAGAGGGAAATGCTCAATTAAACAACTCTTTCTCATGTTCACAGAGGTAGCCGTTATTGTTTATTTAGGATCCATTAATTATTAATACGCGGCATAATTCGTGCTCGCCATTACTTTAAAATAGGATAGAATTGTATTTTGATGCGCCACAGGGGACATAGATGGGCACTGGGATGAGGTGGTACAAATACCTTAATTTTGGCCGAAAAATTAATACATCATTCAAATTGATGCTTATGGCCCAAAACCACATTCGAGCTTCTCGAGTTGAATGACCGCCTCTAAGTTAAATCAGAAGAAATTTTAGAAGTTTGCGAGTGCTGGTAGTCGATACGGCTCATTTTTAACGGCCATGGCACTTCTTGTATTTTATACCACTGCCGCATGGGCATGGTTCATTGCGTCCAATTTTCCTTGTACGCTTGGGCTTTGGGGTGGCCGCCGTAGGACGTAAGCTTACTGTCCTGTTTGGCTGTCTCATGCGCTTGGCATCATCATAGATGTGTGCATTTTTGTTCGTCCGAGTGGAAGGGACATGCACTGTGAGGCGTTCGGCCTTAATATAAGTGCCGCCCGCATTTGCTATAACCGTCAAACCAATCACGTCGGGGGAATTGATCGCAAGAGCAGCGGCACTTGCCTTATCATTGACCTTACTCCATTCAATGTCGCTTTTCTTGCTTTGCAACCAGACAAAAAGGGGAGGTCCGTCGCCAGCAAAGGTGAAATAGCGTGCTGGATACTGATCCAGTGTCTTGCGCTGATCTGACAGAATTTTGGCGAGATCATTGCGACCTTTCTCGCTAAAATCGCGGATATGGCTCTCCACCGAAAGCCATCCCGGTGCGCGGGTTGTGTTCAGTGCGCCGAGCAGCTTGGTCACCTCGTCTGGAAATTTCTGGCTGGGAATAGGTTTGTTTTCCCAGTCTTCACCCTCGAAGCTCTTGTCGACGACATCACTCATACCGTCCCACACGATCATATCCACTTTTCCATCCTTCAATTTGTCGGTAAAGTCCTGATCGAATCGGTTTCTCTTAAGGTATGCACCGAGGTGGTCAAGCTCGTCAAACAGGCGCGCGCGTCGTATGCCCGCCGCAGCCTGCCGCACCTCAATGTAATGTGCAAACTCGCCAGGTGTAGGAAGAAGTCGCTTGAGAACAAAAAGGTCATCAATAGACATTGAAATAAACGGATGCTTGCCGAGGATTGGCTTTATTTGGGGCAATTCCTTGCAATATGTCGAAAATGGAGAAAACGATTCAACCGTCAACCCAATTGGCACCATTATGCGGTAATCCGCATGGCGAATACGTCCGCATTCTTTGTATTTTCCATCCACTAAGTGGTATATGGGCACTTCATCTGCCGAATTTAGATACTTGAAGAAGCGTTCACACTGCTTATAAGCTTTAATTACCAAGTCTTGAACCGATTTTGCATGGCGTTCAAAATCAAGAGCCGGCGAAGCAATGGTTGCAGCTGCACCTGCTTTCGCTTCAATCAGAAAAAGCACATCATCTAGCAGAACCACGGTGTCATTTTCGGACCACTGCTTGGTCGTGGGGTCTTTGTAGTAGACTTCCTGATGGATCGTAGCATTAGGTAGCTGGGCAGCCAAAATATCCGAGAAGGCACCTTCGCTCAGTATTTTCTGGCGATTCTCGAAGTCCTGCCTGTAATCTGGCTTGCGTTGCAATAAATTAAAGAGAAGGGCACGATATCCTGCGTCACGGATGAAACATGGATCGACGGCATAATAGTCTGATTCAAGTTTTATCAACGGCTTTTTCCGGGCAGGAAGGGTTTGATAGGGGGTTCCTGCGTAATCGCCTGAGGCAAAAAACGCGATCTCTTCACCACGTTCATACGCTAAATCTGCCAACAGTTTCTCCGGTAGTTTCGTATGGCGGCTGACATTGGCGATCCCGCCCCAGAACAAGTCATCTACGGCCAGATCAGCGGCTTTTGATTGATCTGCATTTGAGGCAACCCATGATTCCATGACCTCTTCCAAAGGTTTGTTTTGAGCAGTAGCGAATGCAACAGCCGCCTTTTGTTGCTTTTGTATCTCCTCTATCGCGTCAGCGTGCCCTGAGCGTGTGGCATTCGCCATGTCCTGAAAACCTTCCGCAATTTCTGCAGAACCAACACCATACGCCTCTTTCAGGGCGTCATTATGTGGGGCAAGCACATAGTTGTAGAATTCATCTTCCAGAACCTGATAGCGGTTTCCACGAAGCATGATCCAAGTTGACTTGGCGTGGAACTCGATTTCACCCGTGTTCGGCCCGAAAATGCCACCTTTTGCAGGGCCAGAGGTTGCCATGGCGAAAAACATTGCCTGCTGTTTGAGCTCTTGGCTAAGCTCAAGCAACTGGACACATTTTGCCTCGTCGAATTCGAGGATTGCGGGAGCAGTATCAGATGCTAGGACCGCATGAACGTATTCTAGCAGAAACTGATTTTCGCCAAGAATGTCATCAGGACTGTCCGCAACGTCATTCTTCGAAGACGCGCCTTGGTCCTCTCTGGCCTTCATCATGTACTGGGCGTAAATATAACCAAGAAGATCCTTAGCTGGCATGGCGACGATAAGGTCGCGCATGCGGGCAGCGGTCGTTTTCATACTTTCCAATAAATCGGTTGCCGCTTTTTCAAGCTCTTCTTCAGTGGAACTCGACGTCATGTTTTCTCCTGAGCCGATCGTAGTCAGTAAAAAGGCTGGCCAAATCTAATATCTATTCTGTGGTCAATTCCCATAGTATCAATCCCCATGGAAATGAGCTACCCTGCATTATATTCAATATGCTTGATTTGTATTTGGTGCGGCCGAGAAGACTCGAACTTCCACGGGATATTATCCCACAGCGACCTCAACGCTGCGCGTCTACCAATTCCGCCACGGCCGCACACTTTGAATTGGATCAAACCTTAAAAAGAATTTGACTGAGGGTGAAGTAACAAACCACAGCCGATTTAGCAATAGTAATTATCACCAAAGGTCAAATATTCTCACCAATATGAATGCCGCATTCAGCTTTATCCTGACCAGACCAGCGGCCCATACGTCTGTCCTGTCCGGCTTCGACGCGTTTTGTGCAGGGCATGCAGCCAATAGAAGGATAGCCTTGTGCGACCAGGGGATGTTTCGGCAGGCCTTTATTCTCCATTATCTGGTCTAGCTCATCCTGATTCCAATGGGCCAAAGGATTGATTTTAAATTTTGAACCATCCTGTTCGATCAATGGTATCCCGCTTCGTTCTGTGGTTTGGAATCTCTTGCGGCCTGTAATCCACGCACCATAACCATTCATGGCTTTGGCAAGGGGGCGCGTTTTACGAAGGTCGCAGCAGGCATCCGTATCCCGTGTCCAGAGCAGGCCGTTTTTATCCTCATTGGCAACATCTTCGGGATTTGGCTTTATGGTAATAATGTTGGTCAGCCCCAGTTTTTCCGCAATTTTATCGCGGTAACTTACTGTTTCGCCGAATAATTTCTGGGTATTCAGAAAAATAACCGGCGTTGCCGGATTAACCTCTGCAACCATATCCAGCAATACAATGGACTCAGCGCCAAAAGAAGAAACCAGCGCAATATTATCCCGAAATTCTCCATTAATCATGGCATCCAACAGGTCCAAACTATTTAAATGACCATATTCAGACATGAGCGCAGAGAAGTCTTTTACCTTCTGCGGGTTATCTGCTTTTTTCTGCGCTAATGACATATCCAATTCCTTCGTTACTGCATTACAGTAATTTAGGGTAGATATCTCATAAAATCAAGATTTCTGTGTATATTTATTTATACTACACTATAAAATATGTAAATCTAGGCTGGTGATAACGAATATTGCGAATTTAGTTTCGCTGGTAATTTTTAACGCTTTGGGTGATGCTGACGGCCACATTTTCACCGGCAACCATAATTTCACCCTTGGCTATCATTTCGCCGTTTGCATAAATTTTAACGGGTTGATCCTGATGGCCGTCAAGTTCTATAACGGCGCCGCGCCCAAGCTTTAACAATTGTTTGATGGGCATCATGGTTTGGCCAAGCACAACGGTCAGTTCAACATCTACATCTTCAATTGCCTGTGACATTATTAATTTTATCCTTAATTTACGTCTTTAAAATGGATATATATCCCACAATGGAATAACATAATTATTATTCGGTTAACAGGAAAAGCATGACCAAAACTAAAAATACACCCTTGACTCTTGAATGGAAATATACAGAAGGCCTGACGTCCTATGAAGAGGCCATGGCCTTTATGGAACAAAGGGTCGCTGATATTCATGGGGGCCGGGCTTCGGAACTTGTCTGGTTTTTGCAGCATCCCCCGCTTTATACGGGCGGTACATCTGCAAAGATTGATGACTTGCTTCTACCTGATCGCTTTCCCATTTATGATACAGGGCGCGGCGGGCAATATACCTATCACGGGCCGGGACAGCGTGTGGTTTATGTTATGCTCGACCTGACACGGCGCGGGCGGGATCTGCGAAAATATGTCTTCCAGCTGGAACAATGGATCATTGAGACGCTGGCCGAATTTAACGTTACTGCGGAAAGACGCAAGGGCCGGGTCGGCGTTTGGGTAACCCGAAATGGTGGCGGCGAAGAAAAAATTGCCGCCATAGGGGTGCGGGTGCGCAAATGGGTAAGTTTCCATGGTATATGCATTAATGTTGAGCCTGACCTTGAACATTACAGCGGCATCGTCCCCTGCGGCATTTCCGAGCATGGCGTAACATCTCTTGCGGCTCTGGGCCTACCCGTTGCCATGCATGATGTTGATGCCGTTCTAAAACATAAATGGACCGAAATATTTGAGAAACCGCATGAATAAAAACTGGAAAAACACTTTTTATCTATTATTCCTGCCTGTTGTCTTATCCAGCTGTTCATTACCTGTTGATACCGGCCTTGCTGAGTTAGCGGTGACAGATTTTCATGAAAGTTATAACAGGGCGTCTTTCAGGGCCATTCATGACAATGCCAGTCCGGACTTTAAAGCATTTATTCCACAGGATAAATTCGTTCTTTTGCTTGGAAAACTTCATGCGAGACTTGGCCAGCATCAAAGTTCAAATCTGATCAACTGGACTGCCAAATCCAGCATCAAAGACGGCGCAACCATCACACTGACTTATGATGCCGTATATGACAATGATGACAGGGCCAAAGAAAGTTTTACCTTCAAAGTCAATGACGGAATGGCCCGGTTATATAATTTTAATGTGGCCTCGAAAGCTTTAAACAGATCAAAAGATACGGATATTTAACACGGATATTTAACGGTGTCTTTCTTCAATATCAACGGTTGGTTTCTGCGTAAACCCCTTAGGGGTAATGCCCATGGCCGCCTGAATATCAATATGGTCAACTTTAGCCAATTCTGGCCCGTCCCAACAGGCCTTAATCATATCATCAACAAGATTCTCAGGCCCGACAAGCAAGCTTTCCACACTGCCGTCCGCGCGGTTTCGAACCCAGCCGTCCAGCTTCAGGATATTGGCCCGTTCCACGGCCC
>JALSHF010000220.1 GCA_026982375.1 Emcibacter sp.
GGATATTGATGCGGAAAATATCCTGCCTTTTTTAGAGGAGCAGGGCTTTAGAAATCTTCAGGTCAAGCTTCTGTCCCATATGAGCGATTATGACATTCCGGGCAATATAATGATTCCAGATGTTATCCCGTCCGATGATATATCCTATGAAACGGTGACCACAATGGATCAGCTTGACCGCTGGATCAGTGACATCAAGCGATCTTTTCAGGTGGCGATTGATACGGAAACCACATCGCTTAATGCCATGCGGGCAGAGCTTGTGGGCATTTCCCTGTCTATCCAGCCCGGCAAAGCCTGTTATATTCCGCTGGGTCACCGCGCGGCCCTTTCGGGCGAGTTTGATTTTGGCGACAGCAAAGCCCCTGAGCAATTGCCCATGGATCAGGTTCTGGCGGCCTTGAAAGAGATTCTGGAAGATCCGGCCATCTTGAAAATCGGCCAGAATATTAAATATGATTATATCATATTGGCCAAGCATGGCATTCAGGTCAGCCCGCTGGATGATACCATGCTTTTGTCTTATGCCCTGGATGCGGGCCGCCATCATCATGGCATGGATGAATTGGCAAAATTACATCTGGATCATGACTGCATCCCCTTCAAGGAGATTTGCGGCACGGGCAAGAATAAAATTACCTTTGATCAGGTGCCGGTGGCGGCGGCCACGGATTATGCGGCGGAAGATGCCGACATCACAGGCCGCCTGCACCGGATGCTGAAACCGCGTTTGGCGGACGAAGGCATGACGACGGTCTATGAAACGCTTGACCGTCCATTGGTGCCGGTGATTGCCGCCATGGAGATGGAAGGCATTCTGGTGGACCGTCAGATGCTGAGCCGCCTGTCCAACGATTTTGCGGAACGGCTGAGCGTGCTGGAAAAGGAAATCCACGGCCTTGCGGGTCATGAATTTAACATCGCCTCTCCCAAGCAATTGGGCGAGATTCTGTTTGGCGAGATGGGGCTGCCCGGGGGCAAGAAAAATAAAAGCGGCGGCTATAGCACCAATGTGGATGTGATGGAGGGGTTGGCAAATTCGGGCCATGAAATGCCCGCCCGCGTTTTGGACTGGCGGCAATTGGCCAAGTTGAAAAGCACCTATACCGATGCCCTGCAAAATGACATAAATCAGGATACCGGACGGATACATACGTCCTATTCTCTGGCATCAACCACAACGGGGCGGCTGTCGTCCAATGATCCGAATTTGCAGAATATCCCGATTCGAACCGAAGAGGGCCGTAAAATCAGGCAGGCTTTCATCCCCAAAGCGGGCCATAAATTTCTCGCGGCGGATTATAGCCAGATCGAATTGCGGCTCTTGGCCCATATTGCGGATTTAGGTAGCCTGAAACAAGCCTTTCGCGACGGCATTGATATTCATGCCATGACCGCGTCCGAGGTTTTCGGCGTCCCTATCGAGGGCATGGACCCCGCCGTGCGCCGGCAGGCCAAGGCGATAAATTTTGGTATCATCTATGGCATCAGTGCCTTTGGTCTGGCGCGGCAACTGGGCATTGGCAACGGCGAAGCCAAACAATTCATCGAAACTTATTTTGAGCGTTTCCCCGGCATTCGTCATTATATGGAGGAAACCAAGGATTTCTGCCGCAGGCACGGTTATGTGGAAACTATTTTTGGCCGGCGCTGTCATATTGCCAGCATCAATGACAAGAATGGCATGCAAAGATCATTTGGGGAACGCGCCGCCATCAATGCCCCCATACAGGGCGCGGCGGCGGATGTGATCAAGCGGGCGATGAGCCATATGCAACCGGCTCTGGACAAGGCGGGGCTTGATGCGAAAATGTTGCTGCAGGTTCATGACGAACTGGTTTTTGAGGTGCCGGAAGATCAAGTGGATCAAACAATTCCGCTGGTTAAAGCGGTCATGGAAAAGGCCGCGTTGCCGGCGCTTGAGATTTCTGTCCCCTTAACGGTGGATTGCGGGGTCGGAGATAACTGGGACGAGGCCCATTAAAATCAATGGTTAAAGGCAAATAAAAAAGGCGGCCATTTTCATGACCGCCTTTTTATTGAATATGAATATATTAGAAATCCATTTTTGCCTGAAAAGTGATCGTACGGCCCCGGCTCACGAAGTTATAATTGGAAATGGCCCCGAATGTGGAACCGGACAAGGGAGCGTCCGCCGCAAATAATTTCACCTTTTTATCGGTCAGGTTATCACCAAAAATTGCGAGTTCCCAGCCATCATCGCTCATCAAGGCAATGCGGGCATTGATTCTGGCATAGCCCGGTTGAATCAATTTAGGATCAAGCTGCGGGGAGGCATGATATTCGCTGGTATAGAACATATTGGCGGAGGTGTTGATGCTTAAATTGGACGACACATCATAGAAATGGCTAAAGCCTATCATGCCCTGCCATTCTGATACCATCTGAGTTGTCAGGCCACTATAGTCACAATCACCGTTTGCGGCGGATGGCCCGTTTGGCGCTTGACCGAAATAACATTGGCCATTGACATAATCTTTAAACTCAAAGTCGTTATAGGCGATTGAGCCGTTAATGGTCAGGCCTTCGGTGGCCTGCCAGCGGCCATCAATTTCGATGCCCTTGACGTCGGCTCTGGCGGCGTTACCCACGTTAAACCCGAGTGCGCCATCAAAAATTGATACTTGCAGATTATCGAACTGGGTCAGGAAACCCGCAAAATTAATTTCGGCCGCGCCGTCCGCCAAAACCAGCTTGCCGCCCAATTCATAGTTGGTGGCCGTTTCATTCTCAAATTCAAAAGCGTCGGCCATGGTGGCTTCACGGCCCCTGTTGTTAGCGCGGAAGTCAAAGCCGCCTGATTTGCTGCCCTTGACCCAGCTGGCATAAATCATGGTGTCATCAGAGACATTATAGGTCAGCTTTACATCAGGAGAAAAGTTGGTTTCTTTGCGGCTGGCAGCAACCGGGTGGATTCCCAATGGACTTGTGAAGGATCCAAATACAGGGCCAAATCCGGCCGCAAGTCCCGCTGCGGTAGGCGGGCCGGCGATAGGGCCAAGCAGGTCTGTGGCGATAGGGGTAAGAACCGCCGCCAGATTGTCACCCACAATATTTGAGGCCGCAATATCAAAGGCAATGGCATAGAATTCCGGTGCCAGCTGTTTGGCACCTGTTAACGCGCTGCCGTCCAGATTGGTGATGGTCAGATTGCGTCTGCCATCCTTGGTTTCATGGGTTAATCTGCCGCCCAATTGCAGGGTCAGATCATCGCTTATGTTCCATGAGATTTGCGCAAAGGCAGAATAGACTTCGGCGTCAACCTGGGCTGCTCTGGGGCCGCTGGTGTTTGCGAACAGATCGCCGGCGCCTGATACGCCCAATACATTAAATAATGGCGCAAAGGCAGCAAAGCCGGGATTACCGTTTAAGAGAGGCACCAGAACAGATGTATCTGTTATCTCAATGGCATCCGAATAGTTATGTTTTGTGGTCTGGAAATAGGCCCCCAGAATATAGTCAACCGTTTCGCCGCCCGGGGAGGTTAAGCGGATTTCTTGTGAAATCTGTTCAAAATCTTCCTGAAGAGGCAATGTGAAAACATCTGCGCCTGTATCGTCACAGTCGCAATTATCGTTGAAGCTGAACTCAGAATAGCCGGTTATGGACGTCAGAGCATGCTCGCCCAACTGCCAATCCAATGTCAGGACAAGTTCGGTTTGTTTGTTATAGCTGAAGTCACCGTTGGAAGAACGCTTTCCGTCCAGCGTATTATTAAGAACGGAAGGATCCTGACCAAAGGCATTAACGAGAATCTGGGAATAGGTCAGGCCTGCAAATGGGCCTGCCGCCGCGGGAATTTCGCCGTCAATTTCAATGTTGCGGCCCAGAACATCAAATTCACTGCGTTCTACTTTTAACGTGGCGGTCAGATTTTCGCTGACATCCATTTCTACCGTGCCGCGAATAGTCCAGTCTTCCTGATTTGGCTCCATCCGGTCAAGGGTCAGATTTTCAAGATACCCTCCCAATTCATGATAACGGGCGGCCATGCGCACGCGCACACGATCGGATAGGGGGCCGGACAGGATAACGGTGCCTTCCATTTCATCATCGTTGGGCTCATAAGAGAAGCTTACGGAACCTTCAAATTCTTCTGTTGGTTTCGCGGTTGTCATGTTCAAGGCACCGGCCACGGAGTTTTTACCAAAAAGAATAGACTGCGGCCCGCGCAGGACTTCAATACGTTCAAGATCAAGGAAAGGCGCGCGTGATTGCTGGGCGCGGCCACGGTGAATGCCATCAACATAGATACCTACGGATTGTTCAAAGCCCTGATTGTTACCGGAACCGATACCGCGAATGAAGACGTTGGTGCCGATGCCGCTTTCCGCCATGGTAAAATTTGGTACAGAAAATTGCAGGTCGGCCATTTTCTGAATGGAATTATCCCGTAAAAAGTCGCCGCTGACAACGGCCACCGAGATTGGCACATCTTTCAAGCTTTGTTCCCGGTACTGAGATGTCACAACAATCTCTTCCAGTGTGACTTCAGCAGAGGCGATCGTTGGCGCAACAAAGGCGCCCGCCACGAATGATATGGAAATAAGTGCAGATGTGGTTTTTAGTTTTTTAAGATAGGACATTTCTTCTCCCTAGAGTTGTGATAAATTTGCAATTTCAAGCAATCTTTTTGACGTTTTCCGTAGCTTCAGTAGCCGCGTTGGCATTTTTCATTTGGGTATATTTTTATTCGGTTACTAATTCTGCTGCGCAATTCTATAATAGTTAGTCATACAAAGAAAGCCTAAAATGATAGAAACAGACGTTTGTTTCTGATTCTATCCGGCAGACGACTTTATAGGGTGGTTTGGTCAAGCTATTGAAAAATATCGCGCAAAATCATATTTGTCGCCACTTTCATGGTTATGACGGGTTTGTTTTTATGGTGCCCGGCGTTATCTTTTGTTGACAACAACATCGGAAATAAGCACACGCGCCTCTTTATGACCCAGCGTCCTATTGGTGGCTATTTGCAGGGTATCTCCAAGTATGCCAATATTCACGGGCCGGGTCACATCAAAGTAATCATGGGACAGGCGATTGGCTTCCATCAAATAAGCGTTGCTTAATCGGGGCAGTATTCTTGTCGCTTTGGCATGTTGTTCACCCTCGGCGATCTGAATGAGCAGGGTGATGGTCATATTGCCTTTGGGACGGCCTTTATGATACATGGTGACGGCAAAGGGCGGGACATTAATATACAGCTGCGGCACTGTTTCTGCGTTCTTTTCCTCTGCATGGCTTTGGGCCATGATGAAAGACTGGGACGTTATGAAAATTATGCCCATTAGGAAAATTCTGTTTAAATGCCGGGTCATAGGTCTCTTTCTTTTTACGATATTGATATTAAACCGCCAGTTTTAGTATCGCAGCATAATATCGCAGGCGGGTTAATTTTTTCTAAGGGATGAAATATTTCTTGAAATAATATCACAAGCTTCAGAAAGCCGCTCTTGCATTTTGCAATGCATTTAGAGCAGGTGCAGGGTAATATGTGACAAATTGCAAAAGAAATTTGAGGCAAAATAGCTTAAAAATATCACAACCCCCAGAAATATGCCGGAAATGCGCCATATAGCCAAGTTGGCACGGTCTATGCATAGTATGGAATGCCTCTGGAGCAGGGGCGAAGAGACGGGATATCCGACCCCCCAACGGAATTACTTTTCTTCGCCAACTCCATGCTTCAACTAATGAAGCGGAGTTAGGCGGCCCAGTTGAGTATCGGCCGCCTCCTCATCAAGTTTAAAGTAACGTGAGGTATTTGTAAATGTTGCGTAATTTGAAAAATAGTAAAGAGTATTAAAAAAATGCCCCAGTTGCTTTTCGGGCATTTTTTTTCGTTCTATCCCTGAGATTTATAATTTTTGAGATTTACAGCTTTTGGGCTTTGCGGGTTATTATATACTAAATCCACCGTCGACAGACCCGCCTAACCGTCTTAATCCGTCCTGATAATTGCCCAATTGTTTCAATAAATAGGGGGGTACAGTACCGGTTTCCAGCCGGGCCTCTTTCAGGAGGTCTGCCTTGACAGGATCATAGGTCAATGAACGAAAGGCGCGCTTTATGGTTTCAAGAGCCGCATCAAGCTGTGAGCTGACATAGGCGGCCTCCTGTTTTGACCTGAGCGACAATCCCGCGGGAAGTTTCAAGGCAAACACGCCGCCAAGATTATCGGGATCTGTGCCAAGAGACTCGGCGCCAATAGCGGAAATTTTTTCGAATGACAATATTTTTGCGGGCTCCAGGCCAAGTTTAACCAGGGCATCTTTCCCGCCTTTTCCCGCGATGATATCCAATGTGGATCCATCTTTGGTCTCGATTTTCAACTCGGGCCCATTAGGGCCGGCAACTTGTACGGCTGTGATAAATCGATATGAGAGCTTCTGAATTCTTTTGGCTAATGCCGTGAAGTCATCCCCTTCATTGATGGTTATTTTTTGCGCCCGCCCGCCGTTGACAGAAATAAAGAAATAATCTCCGGCGCGGGCCGATGTCTGGGTTTCAATATCGCGGGTCTGACTGTTGTCATAAAGTCCGGTTGGCAGCCCGAGTTTGGTCAACACCGATGAACCTGCCGCCGAAAAGGCAAGGGCGGAACTGCCATTAAAGCCTGAGGCGCCGCCAAATTGTCTGATCCAGTCTGCCGTACCGGAAACCGCATCAATTTTTGCGGCGAAGCCATCTGTGGCACCGGTTTTTGCGCCGCCCGGCAACGTGCCACTGGTTTTTCCGGCCACATAAACGGCGCCCCCTTGTACGCTCAAGCCTTCTATTCTATCGGTTGCGCTTGACCCCAGAAAATTGGTCCAATCCGCATTAAATGAGGTTCCCGCATCATTTAACCGCGTTATAAAACCATCCCCGCCGCCGCTATGGCCATTGGTCACCGTGCCGCCGGATATTGCGCTATTAAATGATGTGCCGACCAAATATATGCCGCCCGCGGCATCCACTGCCATATCTGTGATGTTGCCGCCTCCCAGATTTCCCAGATCATATTGGGCCAATTCAATGGTCGGATCCGTTGCGTCAAGCTTTCGAATGATCACCCGTCCGTCATCTCTTGAGGCAATCAGGATATTCCCGTCGGCGGCAATGGCCACGGCCTCGCCGGTTTCTGTGCCGGTGCCGCCAATCTGGGCCGAAGCGGTCAATGCACCTGTTGCCCCGTTTAGCTTTGTGACAAAAATATCCGAGCTGCCGCCGTAGGTGGTGCTGGCATTCAGGTTGCCCATGATTGACCCGGTAACAATGACGTCGCCCGCCCCGTCAATGGCAAGGCTGTTGGCTTGATCGGTTGCAACGGTGTCCTGCTGACGTGTCCAGAGTTCCTGTCCGTCGGCGGCAAATTTTGTGACAAAACTGTCGAGGCCTGAGAATGTGTCAGTGGAGAGCAGCTCGTCATTCACCTGACCTGCGATATAGACATTGTCGGCGTTATCGATCACCAAATCAAAGGCCTTGGCCTGATCAGAGGCACCGAGCAGGCGGCTCCAAAGCACATTGCCCGATGCGTCAAACTTGCTTAAAAAGACATCCTGACCGGCAGAAGCGTTAATCTGGGTGCCAAAATCCCCCTCAGACTGACCAACCACATAGACATTTCCCTGGCTGTCAACGGCGGTGGCACTGGCCTGTGTTTTAAAGACTTCGCCATCAGTTTCGATGATTTCGCCATCCGCATCCGTTAGTGGCGGCAGGGGGTTGCCCTGATCC
>JALSHF010000221.1 GCA_026982375.1 Emcibacter sp.
TACGAAGGTTAACATCACATGCATCCGCCAGATGCTGCTGGCTCCAGCTTCTCGATCGCCTTAATTCTTTGATGGCTTCGCGCTTAACTTCCATGTTTTTGCTCCTGAAATATTTTTTTTACAGGAATCATTTGAGTAATGCCTCAATCAGATAACCGAACGAATAACCAACAATAACTCCAAGCGCCAGAAGAAGAAACAGAATCCCAAAAATTTTTAGATTACTGCCTTTGTAAAATGACTTTTCTTCGCTGCCGATTAATTCCCCGTCTTTTTCTACGGTGCAAGTCACCCTGCCGCGCCATATATTCGTTACCTTAAAAATGACCGTATAATTATGATCTTTTATCTTGAATGTATGGGGGCTTGTGATTCTCAGGCTACGTTTTTTAGAAATAATATCATCATTGTAATAAATTTCCTCCATGCCTGATAGGGCGCTGCAATGGGCCATGATCTCATTATCCCCATCTTTGATTATAAAGATATAGCCATGTTTAAAGGTTACCGTGTTTATCTCTTCAGGATTGTTCATATTTTTTTACCTTTCATATATAATTTTTCCGAAGACATGAAAGCATGGATAGGGTGATTCTACAGCGACAAAATTATGACATCGGGTATAAAAAAATGCGGCAGATGACTGTCATATTTCCTAACCGCATGATATATCAAACTTTTTATCATAAATGAAAGAGGTGAAAATTTCAGGGGATAAAAATGGGTTTACCTGTCGATGGCAAACTCACACGCAAAGACGCCGAATATGGTCATTGGGTCACATCAGATGGCCCGCCTGGCCTTCAGGTAGTGGCGGCGGCTTTGATGCTGATAGGTCGTTATTATCTATATGTTGCTCTGGCGCAATGTCCGTTGGAAGATGGCACAAGCTGCCTTGTGAAAACAGGGGGTTTTCTAAAAATATATCTTACTTGTCTTCAGGGTCGCGGGGCAGGATTTTTTTGCCGGTGAACATGGCGGATATAATGCCGCCGCCGGATTTGACTTCTGTGCGCACGACAGCGGCGATATGAATGACGATCAATCCCATAATGATAAAATATGTCCAATAATGAACTTCCAGAAAGGGGCTGCGCAAGGCTCGCATTTCAGCATAAGCCACAGGATCAACGTTATCTTTGATATAGGGCATTACGTCAGCCGGATTAACGCCGTCGGCGGCGACCCATTCCTGTATCATGGCGCCGAATGGCGGGAAATATATATCGGTGCCGGCCAGAACAAGTCCGGTGACCGCCATGGTCGTCAGGGCCAAAAATATAACAGTGACCGCCAATCTTGCAAGAGGATTATGGCCCAGATAATATTGGGGCTGGTCAGATTTTTCTGACGCCATAAAAGATTTTAATTTTTCGGCATATCCCTTGCCAAAGGGCAGGAAGCTCCCCCAGCGGGCATATATATTACCCTTAAAGGCCCAAATTAAGCGAAAGGTCAGATTAACCGCAAAAATATACCCAATATAGACATGAATGACTTTCATCAGGACTTTACCATCATTGCCAATCCCTAGGGATTTAGCCCATAATATCACCGTGCCCGCAGCAATAAGGCCAATAATACAAAGAACATTGATCCAATGGAATAGCCGGGTAGGAATATCCCAAACCTTGTGGCTTTTTAAATTTTGCTGTTCCATTTGTGAATAGTTCCTTCAATCAATGCCTTTTTATCAGGAAGATTATACATAGTTCTTGATAATATTAAAATATATATTCAGTATTATTTATCAGGTCTATGGCATACTGTACTGATCTGTTAACATAAGGGAGAGTGACATGCGGCCCTCAAAAAGAGATGAATTGGTAGAGAAGGCATTATTGGTATTTTATCGTCATGGTTTTCACGCCACGGGAATGGACAGGCTTGTCGCGGAAACAGGCATTTCAAAAACATCCATGTATAAGCATTTCTCAACCAAGGAGGATTTGATCCTTGCCGCGCTTGCCCTGCGTGACAAACAGTTTCGCCGTTGGCTTTTCCGCCGTATGGAGCAGCTTGGCTCGACACCGCGCGGCCAGTTGATTGCCATGTTTGACAGCTTGAAGGAATGGTTTGCGCAAGAGGGTTTTCAGGGGTGTATGTTTATAAAGGCCGCAGCAGAATATCAGAAATCAGCTGATCCCATCCATATGAAATCGGCAGAACATAAATCTATATTGATCAGCTGTTTCAGCGATATAGCGAAAAGGGCAGGGGCGGCGGACCCGGATACACTGGCCTGCCGGCTTATGCTGTTAAAGGAGGGCGCAATAGTGGCGGCGCAGTTCGGCATTACCAAAAACCCTGCAATGGATGCCAAGGCAGCGGCAAAAATATTGCTTGCGGACGCCCTGGGACAATAGAGTTATGGCGGTAATATTAAAATTCTTTTGTGAGCCGTATGTAGTAATATCCGCCATTAAATCCGAATGGTGCCGAACGGCGGGAATAAGTAAAAACGCCGGGGGAGGATACAATTCCCTCAATTGAACCTGCGCGTGATTGCCCGATTTTATTCACGTCAGGAAAAATATTGAACAGGTTATTCACCCCCAGGGTAAGGCGCGTGTCCAGAGCGTTAAAATGATAAGACAATTGTAAGTCGGTGAGGATCTTGGCGCTGAATTTTTGTATATTTTGTCCTTCGCCGGATGAAATATTGCACGCCCCCTCACATACCACATAAGAGCCATAGTAATTATTGCGCAATAATATAAGCCAGTTTCCATTTTGATATTTTGTCGTAAAATTTATCCTTGAAGAAGGCTGCCAATCTTCAATGATGGAACGATCCTGAGGGCTGAATAATGTGCCGCCGCCAATGCCGGGCAGGGGGGAGGCTATGGACGCGCCAATAATCCAGGTTTCCGTTTTATTGCCCGCGAGGGAAAATTTAAGGCTTTGCCCGGCAGGCATTGGAAAGCTGTAATTTGCAATAATATCAATGCCGTGCGTTACGGTATTGGCCATGTTGGTGAAAAACTGCCCGTCCGTTGCGCCGGTTGCCGCAGTGACTAATGGGAAATTGTCCCTGATGGGGATACTGCCTGTTATGGCAATTCTGTCACTGATTTCGATACGATAATAATCTGCGGTAAAGCTTAAGTTTTCCAAGGGGGTAGCGATGAAGCCCAAGCTGTAGTTTACGGAGGTTTCTTTTCTGAGTTCTGGAATATTCAGGGCGCGAACAACTGGGCTGTCATTGCGAAATGTTCCCCTTTCCTGCGCGACAGATTGGCCGTTGATTTCGACGAATTGGGTGCTTGTGCTGTTAAAGAATTTCTGTTGCATGGAGGGGGCGCGGAAACCGGAACTGATTGAGCCGCGAAAAGCCAGCGATGGCGTCATTTGATAGCGCGCTGCGAATTTTGCGTTTATGCGGTTGCCAAAATCGCTGTAATCCTCATATCGCACGGCGGCGTTTAGGAAGAGGTCGGGCGATAACGCCACCTCAATATCCATATATACAGCAATGTTGGTGCGACTTTCATCAACAGCATTGTCAGGCGAAAATCCTCTGAAAACCTGAAATCCGGCGGCATAGGGAATGGGGTTTATATCGCATCCGGGGCAATTAAAATTCAACTGTCCGCCATCTTCGTATGAAATTGGTTCGCCGGCTATGATTTGATAATGATCCCGCCGCCATTTTGAACCGAAGGCGATATTGGCAAATTTGAAAGATTTTGCCACATCAAGATTAATCGTGGTTTGTGAGATTTTCAAGGTGCCGGCATTTGCAGACCGTGGGCTGCCTGCCCCAAAAGAGGCGTTGAGGGAGTTCGAAATCAAAAACTGGAAACTATTACCGCCAGTGGTCACGCTGGTATCAACAGACCAGTCATTGCCGATGGTAAAATACGTTCCCGCCATAATTGAATGGTCTATAATTTTTGAATTTATTTGAGGCAAAAACCCATCAGGATAAAGGCCAATAACCGTTCGGTCATATTCATTTGCCCGGCGGTAAAATCCGGCAGATTGATTGTCGCGGTCCGAATAGGTTGCCAGAATATATATGTTATTCTTCCGCGCATAAGGCAGTGTCATATTCAGGACAAGTGTTTTTTGTTCCGTTTGAGAATCGCCAATACGGAAATTTTGACGATCGAAGCTTGCTTCACGGGGGTCAACGGCGATGTTGCCTTCTGCGCAGGCCTCTTGCCCGCCCGGATCATATTGCAGGCACCCTGTTAATCCCGCCCTGTTGGTATGGGCTTTATTTCTGTATTCTGCGGAAAGAGTAAGGCTTCCCTGACCAGCAAAAGCAAAGCCGTAACTTCCGCTTGCGACAAAATTATCTCCATCTGCGGAATAGGTCTGGCCATAGGAGCCGGAAAGTGCGCCGCCATCATTTTGGTCTTTCAGAATGATATTGATAACACCCGCAATGGCGTCAGAACCATATTGCGCGGAGGCCCCATCCCGCAGAATTTCTATGCGCTTGATGGCGCTGGACGGGATGGCATTCATATCAACGCCAGTTGTCCCGCGCCCGACAGAGGTATTCACATGGATCAGCGCGCTTGTGTGCCGGCGTTTGCCATTGATCAGCACAAGCGTTTGATCCGGGCCAAGGCCACGCAGCGTCGCAGGCCTTACGGCATCGGTGCCATCAGAAATGCTGGAGCTTGAGAAGTTAAAGCTGGGGGCGAGGGATTGCAGGATGCGCCCTGTTTCGGTTTCGCCTGTGGCGGCAATATTCTGAGCATTGATGATATCGACAGGGACGGGGGTTTTGAGGGCTGTCCGGCCTTTGGCGCGGCTGCCAATGGAAATGATTTCTTCGATGCTCGGGCCGGCGGCGGGCAGTTCTTCCGTTTTGTCAGGATTGGGCGGCGGAATATTATTGCCCTTGGCAGAGGAGAGGTCAGTATTTTTTATATTATGAATGGTAACGGTATTTTCTTCGGAAAACTCATACTCAAGATTAGAGTTAAGGAGCAGATGTTGCAAGGCCTGGTGGATGGTATAGCTGCCGTTAAGTCCGGTAAAATCGGTGGTATTCTCGCCGTTGGCCACATAAATCAATTGAATGCCGGATTGCTTTGAAAAATCCAGAAGGGCTGATTCTAACGGCTGGGCATTAATGGAAAATGTGACTTTTCTGGATTGGCCCTGGGGGGCAGGTTTATTTTGTGCAATAGCATGATGAGGCTGGATATAGGCCATAACAGCGCCGCACATGGCCCAAACAGCCATATGATGCCTTAAAGCTGGCAGACGCGAGCTGCTGGCTGACATAGGTTCCTCTCTGGTTAGCGATCACAAATAATCGCCCTATTATTATAACCTTTTAGCGAAATTATGAGTGAAACTTCCGTATGACGCTATTCGGTTTTTTTTAATAATAATATAGCATCATGCCCGCTGTCGAGGACTTTTATGGGATATGCGACGACAAGGCCGCGCAGCCAATTGTCAATACCATCATTCAGTACGGTTCCCGTGAACCTGATATCATTCAGGGCAGGATCGCCGATAATAATTTCGCGAGAGGAATATCTGTTTACATCTTCGATAACACTGGCAAGAGGGGTGTCAACCCGAACAAGAAGTCCTCTTTCCCAGGAAACAGCGGCTTCAACATTGCTTTCCACAACTTCTGAAATAAACCCGTCGCTGCGGTAAGAGACAGCCTTGCCAGCGGCGACTCTGGGAAGTGGTGCTTTAATATTATCATTGGCTAGATAGGGGTTGACTTCAACAATACCCTCAAGCACGGTTACTATCACATTCTTGTCATTGGTATGAATATTAAATTTTGTGCCGATCGCCGTGACCGTTCCATTGCCCGTTTTGACGATGAAGGGCCGTGCCTTGTCTTTGGATACGTCAAAAACAGCCTCGCCGCGCACGAGTGTGATGCGGCGGGCCATGGGGCTGTAATCCACATTGACGATTGATCGGGCGCCGAGGCTGATTTTTGAACCATCATCAAGATTAATGATTTTATGCTCTGCCCGGGCGGTCTGATATGTTGTGGCATCCGGGGAAGTCGTCCTGAAATTCTGATAGGACAGGCCAATAGACAAGGCAATGACGATGCCTGCCGCAATGCTCGCCGCCCATTTAATGTTACGTTTAATACGATGGGGCATAAACCGGCGGGGTTCGCGCTTTGTCGAAGATAAGGGGATGATATTTTGTTCAGTTTTCAGGTCTTCTATAGTGACGCCCGTGATATTATCCAGCGCGTTCCAGCAGTCTTCGGCCCGGGAAAAGGCCTGTCTGTTGGCATCACTTGCCATATGCCATTGCTGCCATTTCAGATATTCCGTTTCGGATAGGTTGCCGCTTTGAAGCTTCAGGAACCATTCGGCGGCTTCATTGGCAATATCATCTATGAATTCTGTATTTTTTATGTTTCTCATTTTCTTGTATTTCTGTTTCTTTTTGCTAAATCCATCACTCAATTTCTCTCATGCAAAATGCGAGAGCTCTGGCAATATATTTTCTTATGGAGCTAACGGAAAGGCCCATTTCTTTGGCAATATCCACAAGTTCCATATTGTTAAACTTATACATAATAAATGCCTCACGACATTTCGGCGATAAATTTGCCACCGCTTTTTTTAAGGTGACAAGCGTTTGCCGGGCGTTAAGGGTGCGCTCTGGCGTAATCTCGTCGATTTTACCAAACAGCATTGTGCTTTTGGAAAAATTTTTAACCTGCCGGGCACGTTGCCTTTGCAAATCGATGGATATATTGGTTGCCGTCCTGAATAAAAAGGACTTGATGCAATCAATTTCATCCATATTATCCCGCCGGATCAAACGAATATAGGCTTCTTGCGCAACATCAACCGCATCGGTTTTGCAGCGCAGTCGTATGGTAAGATAACGCACAAGACTATCGTTATAGTCCTTGTAAACGGCCGTTATTTCCTTGTGAAGAAGGGCGGGTTTTTCAGCCGGCCTGTTTTCACTATGTTTATTTACCAGTTTTAGTCTTTGTTTCATATATGCGCGTACCTTGCTCGTGGGTAAAGACGACCAGCGCATAAGAAAGTGGAAAAAACAATCATAAAAAAACAATCATAACAATCGCCCCATGATTAATAGGGCGATTAGCGGTGCAATGTTAAAGGTAACAAAAATAATTTTAAACAGCCCAAGGAAAACATAGATAATGGCATTGAAGGTTTCCCGGGGGAGCGGAAAAAACTTATTTTGTATGTTGTAAACCAAATCCGGAGCGCAAAGGATAAACACAGTCCAGAAGAGATAAATACCGCCGTTAATGATGGTCCACCATATAAAAAATGTAGTGAGTATCTGTATATCCATAGTGTTTTTCCTTATATTTGAAAGAGTATGTTAACATTTTGTTATATTTTTTTCCACTATTGTCCTGCGGCATCGTCTTTAAGGGAAAGCCACGCTGAGAATAATTTTTTCTGATGGCGGTGCTTTTTTAAAATAGTAATCTTACAATATTATATTTCTAGGGAGAAACAGATGTTTCACACTAAATTTTTATCCACCCCATTAAGTAAAGTCATGGGCACAACTGCCCTATGCACGACTTTCCTGATGGCGGTTTCTACGGCGCCCGTGATGGCCGCTGAAGAAACTGTAATGGAAGAAGTTGTCACGCTTGGTTCAAGAAGCAACAAGCCACGTTCAGCAACGGATTCACCCGTGCCAATTGATGTGATCAGTGCGGATGATTTTAATGCCGGCGGCAACACTGCCGATATTACCGATAAC
>JALSHF010000222.1 GCA_026982375.1 Emcibacter sp.
GTACGCTTCCATATATTCTGTGCTGCTGCGTTTCATGTCAACGGCACTGCGGCGCATGACAGCGCCATATGTATCGCCAATGGTGGCGGCCACATGGGCGGCTATTTCATCCTGAACATCAATCAGGTTTTCAGGATTCAGCTTGCGGTCATAATTTTCTGACCATACCACGGCGGCGGTGACGGCATTGAGCAATTGGGCGGATACCCGCAAATTATCCCCGGCTGTGCGAATACTGCCTTCCAGAACATAATGGGCTTCCCATTCCTCGGCGAGACGCCGAATGTCAATGGCTTTGCCCTTATATTGGGATGTGGTGCGGCGGGATATGACATATAAAGACGGGCTGAGCGACAGGTGATTGATGATTTCTTCGGTAATACCATCGCAGAAAATATCCTGTGATGGCGCGCCGCTGAGATTTTCAAAAGGCAGAACGGCAATGGCCGGTCCGGTGGGCGGCGCGGCAGCGGCGGAAAATACGGGGTCTTTTTTTGGCGGCGGCGAAGATATATCGCTCACCTCAATTTTTGGCGCATAGCTTCCTTTGGGCAGAGAGATACTGATGGGCCGGGCCAAGCCTTCTTCCATATAATAATGTTCAAGAAGCCTTCTGAGCCTTCCGGCTTCGACGCGGACGATGGCATCACTTTGCGGATCGAAAGTCTCATCCTTGTCAAAAACTTCAAGCCCGAGGCTATAGCCCTTGATCAGATGACTGCGCCCTTCAAGATATTCTTCCACCACATAGCGTAAAAACCGGTGAATACGGTTCTTGTTTTTGAATGTTTCACTCGCCAGAATATGATCAAGCTGTGCTGAAATCTTTTCCGGCGAAAGAGAAATATTTGATGGCATGAATGTTTTCTAACTAAATTATCACGATAGATACCATTATATGAATAATTATGGCGAGAATTAAAGGCCCATTTCGTTTTTTTTACCGTTCAGTCATGGCGCGATTGATGATCATGCGCTGAATGTCGGAGGTGCCTTCGTAAATTTGGCAGACGCGGACATCGCGGTATATACGCTCCAGCGGGAAATCTTTTAAGTAACCATAGCCGCCCAAAGTCTGAAGGGCCGCCGAGCAAACTTCTTCGGCCATTTCCGAAGCAAATAATTTTGCCATGCAAGCCTCGGTCAAGCAGGGCTTGCCCTGATCTTTAAGGGCGGCCGCATTGAGCACCATGAGCCTTGCCGCCTCTAATTTGGTGGCCATATCGGCGAGCCTGAAGCCAACGGCCTGATGCCGGATGATTTTTTTGCCGAAAGAGACGCGCTCATTGGCGTAAGAGATCGCGTGGTCAAGAGCAGATTTGGCCATGCCGACACTTTGGGCGGCAATGCCAATGCGCCCGGTTTCCAGATTGGCCAGAGCCACGCGGTAACCTTGATTTTCCGGGCCGAGCAGCATGTCATCAGTGACCGTCATATCTTCAAAAGTCAAGCTGCAGGTGTCCGATGATTTCTGGCCGAGTTTTTCTTCAACATTTGATACCATATAGCCGGGCAGGTCGGTGGGCACCAGAAAGGCTGAAATGCCTTTTTTGCCAAGTTCGGGGTCGGTGACGGCAAAGATGATCGCCGCGCCGCCGATTTTTCCTGACGTAATAAATTGTTTTGTGCCGTTAATGACCCAGCCGCCGTCAATTTTTCTGGCGCGGGTTTTCAGCATGCTGGCGTCTGATCCGGCCTGCGGTTCGGTCAGACAGAAAGCGCCAATGATTTTCCCCTCTGCCAGAGGTTTCAGGTATTTTTCTTTCTGCGCGTCTGTGCCTTCTTTTAAAACTGCCGCACAAACGGGGGCATTATTGACGCTCATGATTGTGCTGACGCCGCCGTCGCCGCCGGCAATTTCCATGAGGGCGAGGGCATAGGAAACATAATCTGTTTCGCTGCCGTTCCATTGTGCGGGGACGGTCATGCCCATCAGGCCAAGCTGGCCCATATGATGCAGGATTTCTCTGGGCAGTTCGCCGGTTTTATCCCATTCTGCCGCATGGGGGGCCAGTTCATTTCTGGCGAACTCCCGGGCCATATCCCGGATCATTTCCTGCTCTTCGGTTAAAATCATTTTATGACACCTTTTTTATAATATTTCTATGGCCATGGCCGTTGCCTCGCCGCCGCCGATACAGAGTGATGCCATACCGCGTTTCTTGCCATGGGTTTTCAGCGCGGCAATCAGGGTGACCAGAATTCTGGCACCGGACGCCCCGATGGGATGGCCCAGGGCGCAGGCGCCGCCGTGAATATTGACCTTTTCATGATCAAGCCCAAGATCCCGCATGGCGGCCATGGTGACAACCGCAAAGGCCTCGTTAATTTCATAGAGATCCACGTCATCATCTGTCCAGCCGGTTTTTTCATAGAGTTTCTTCATGGCGCCAATGGGGGCGGTGGAGAAGAATTCCGGCTCCTGTGCATGGCGGCTATGGCCGATAATTTTGGCGAGCGGCTTAATACCGCGGCTTGTCGCTGTAGATTGGCGCATTAAAATCAAGGCAGCGGCCCCATCGGAAATTGAGCTTGAATTGGCGGCGGTCACCGTGCCGTCCACGGCGAAAGCCGGACGCAATGTGGGAATCTTTTCAATGCGGGCCTTGGCCGGCTGCTCGTCCGTATCAAAGGTGGTCTCGCCCTTTCTGGATGTCACGGTCACCGGCGAAATTTCACTTTTAAAATAGCCTTTTTTGATGGCGGCATTGGCCCGGTTTAAGGAGGTAATGGCGTAATTATCCTGTTCTTCGCGGGTGAATTGATAATGTTGGGCGGTCTTTTCGGCGAATGTGCCCATAAGCTTTCCCTTGTCATAGGCATCTTCAAGGCCGTCAAGAAACATACTGTCCATGACTTGCCCATGGCCAATTCGTGCCCCGCCGCGCATTTTAGGCAGCAGATAAGGCGCGTTGCTCATGCTTTCCATGCCGCCGGCCACCATGATATCTGCGCTGCCTGCCAGAATGGCATCATGGGCCATCATGGCCGTCTGCATGCCTGAGCCACACATTTTATTGACCGTGGTGCAGCTCACCTCTTTGGGCAGCCCGGCCCGTAGCGCGGCTTGGCGCGCCGGTGCCTGCCCTTGCCCCGCAGGCAAAACGCAGCCCATGAAGGCTTCATCAATATCCGCCGCCTCAAGTCCGGAATTATTCAAGGCACCCTTGATGGCAACCGCGCCCAGCTCTGAGGCGGCAAGGCTGTTAAAGTCGCCCTGAAAGCCCCCCATGGGCGTTCGCGACATGCCGACAATGACAATCGGGTCTGTATTTTGGGATATTTTGACATTTTGGGATATTTTGACGGTCATTTTCATTTTCTCCTAGAATTATGTTGAGTTTAAGTTACTCATGGGTAACAATATAGTCGTGGGATATGAAATAAGCAAGATCGGAAAGAAGATCAAAAAAGTTAAATTAACAAAGCCTGTCTTAAAATCTGGCCTGAAACGCGAAGAAAAAAGGCAGCTTAAACTGGATGCCATATTACGTCATGCGGCGGCGGCCTTTATGGAGAAGGGATATTATAAAACGTCTCTGGATGATATTGCGCAGCTGCATAATGTGACCAAGCCAACGCTATATTATTATGTCAAAAACAAAGAAGATATTCTCATTAAATGCGAAGATGTGGCCAGCGTGCGGATCAACGGTCTTTTGGATCAGGTGACGGCTAGTGCGGAAAATGGCTTCATTCAGCTAGAGCATTTTATCAGGGGTTATGTTGACATCATTACCGATGACATCATTCGCTGCCATATTCGCCATAGGGGCCAGCGCGAGGATAAGGCCGCCCGCAATGCCAGCCTGAAAATGCACAGGGGTATTGAGCACCGGGTGCGGGAGATTATCATCAAGGGCATGGAGGATGGCTCTATTCGGGACTGTAATTCAACGATCATTGCTATTTTGTTGTTTGACGCCCTGAACGGGATATCCGCATGGTACCGCGATGAGGGGGAATTGAACCATGAAGAGCTGGTTCAGCAGGTGCTTCTTCTGGTAACAGAAGGCGTGAAAAACAAAGTTTAAATCTTTCAGGTGAAAAATTTGTAATTTGGTAATAAGTTTATCCTAGGATATAGTTTGTGCAGTATCGAAGGATGCTGGACGTTTAAACAGTGTATTTTAGTCAGTCGAAATCATAGGAAAAGTGAATGTTCAAAGAAGCTGAGGAGGGCCAGAAACGCGTTGATGATCGGCTTGATGTATTATGGGACGCGCTTGCCATTATTGATGATGTCGAATATTCCTGCAAGGTGGCCAATGTTTCCACGGCTGGCGTTCTGATGAAACTGGATAAGGATCTTCCGCATAAGCATCAGTTTTTGCTCGATGTGCAGGAATTAAATGAATATGCCGTTGAAGTCGCCTGGGCCAATCGCCCGTTCTATGGTCTTGTGCTTTTGGTGGGCGGGGATCTTAAATTAAAAGATCATGCGGATAGAATCGGCCTGATTGCCAAGAGATAAGACGGCCAAGAGATAAACCGGCCTTTTTTCCAGAATTATTTTTCATACCCAAAAGGATCATCGATGCTGTGGCTGGGGACGGTGAACCATCTTGGGCCATCTTCGGTCATGAAAAAATGATCTTCGAGGCGAATGCCAAATTCGCCGGGGACGCAGATCATGGGTTCATTGGAAAAACACATGCCGGGTTCAAGCAGCGTATCATCTCCTGAATTCAAATAGGGCCATTCATGGATATCAAGGCCAATACCATGTCCCGTACGGTGGGGCAGGCCGGGCAATCTGTAATCCGGACCGAAATGATGTTCTTCAAGGCAGGCGCGAGCGGCCAAATCCACATCGCCGCATCTTGTACCAACCTGCGCCTGATCAAAGGCGGCGGCCTGCGCTTGTTTTTCAATATCCCAAACCTGCCGTTGCCGTGCATTGGGCTCGCCATATACATAGCTGCGGGTGATATCGGAAATATAACCATGGAGCTGGCAGCCGGTATCAATAAGCACCATATCATTTTCACTTAAGGGCTTTGGATTTTTCACGCCGTGGGGATAGGCGGTATCTTCACCAAAAAGCACAATGACAAAATATGATCCGGCAGGGGCGCCGACCTTTATATGGGCCTGATGGATAAAGTCACCAACCTCTTTTGCGGTGATGCCCGCGCGCAGAATCCTTGCCGCCGCCTTATGAACTTCGAGGGTCATATCCTTGACGCGCTGCATGAGGGCCAATTCATTGGGGGATTTAATCTGGCGGCAGGGGGCGGTGATGCTGCTGCCGTTGATATAGTCAAATTCCGGCGCGGCAAGGGCAATGCCATTGCTGATGAAAAAAGGACATGATTCATCCAGAGCGATTCTATTGCCCGCTGCGCCCGCCCTTTCGGCAATATTCTGCAATATTTTCTGGAAAATATCATAGGGGCTTTCATGTTCTTCCCAGCCCTGAACATTGCCTTTGATGCCCATATATTGCTGCAATGTGCCAATTTCAAAAGCGGGCGCAATATATGCAATTTCGCCATTTACCGGAATGACCGCCCCGACCATTCTTTCGCTTGGCCCCCATTTTGTGCCGGTGAAATAGGTCATATTGGTTCCCGCATTGACGTAAAGCGCGGTGATATTCATTTCCTGCATTATTTTTTGCGCTCTTTTAATTCGGGCGGCATATTCTTTTATACCAATGGGGGATGTGCCGGCTGTCATGTCGCCCAGTCGTTCGAGTTCCCTGCCTGCTTGTGATCCGCCAACGCCTATGGTCATTTTTTGTCCCTGATATTTTTATATGATTTAACCGAATGTCCGGTCAATGTTTTGACCTTTCAGCCTTTAATATATAAGATGGGCGGCATGATTAATCTATAAAAAAAGAATCCCTGTAATATGGCCAGAAAACAAGCCGAGGATTATGGCGAGAGACGGTTAAATATCCTCAATAAAGCCGCAGAATTATTTGCCGAGAAAGGCTATGCCAGATCGTCTATTTCAGAATTGGCAACGGCCTGCAACGCCTCTAAATCGTGGCTGTATCATTATTACCCGTCAAAAGAAGCCATCCTTTATGATATTATGCGCCGGCATGTGACTGAACTTGTCACCATGGCCGAGGCGGCATTGGGCCATGAAGGCAGTCCGAAAGAAAAACTTCGCATTTTGGCGCGGAATTTTATGAAAATATACGTCGATGCCGGATCAAAGCATGTGATCCTGCTTAATGATCGCGGCTGTCTGCCGGATCATATGCGGTCTGACATTATGGGATTGCAGGATCAGGTGGTCACATCCGTGGTCAGTTTGATATTGGAACTTAATCCGGCGCTGGATAGCTCAAAAGATTACCAGAAGCCGGTCACGATGGCTTTTCTGGGCATGATTAACTGGACCTATATCTGGTTCCGAAAGGACGGCCCCCTCAACGAAGAAGAATTCGCTGACCTCGCCGTGGATATATTTTTAAATGGTTTCATGGGCTTTGACAGAGAAAAATTGCAGGGGTAATTTTTCTGAGTTAATTAATGGTTTTAACATTTTTTCCCCTTAAGGTAACTTTGCGCGACAAGTGGGGGCTGAGGCAGGCTGGAATGTTGGAAAAATAAAAGATAAATAATGTCATCAAAAAACACACCCTCATTATCTGGTGAAGTATTTAAGGGCACCAAATGGTATGTGGCCATGCGATGGTCCATCCGGGGGCTTGGCATTATCAGCTCGGCATTTTTAGCCAGATTATTAATGCCGGAAGATTTTGGGCTGGTTGCGATTGTGCTTGTCATATTCGGCCTGGTTTCCCTGTTATTTGATTTTGGCGTTAACTGGGCTCTTATACAAAATAACAAGGCAACAGATGATCATTTCCATACGGCCTGGACACTTCGGCTTTTGCAATCACTGGCCATTGCCCTATTGCTGGCGGCCTTCTCGCCGTTGATTGCGGGGGCTTATGGCGACATCAGGCTGGCGCTTATCTGTCAAATTCTGGCGGTGGGGGTTTTGATCAGGGGCTTTGAAAATATAGGCACGGTCAAACTTCAGAAAGACATGAGGTTTTCAAAGGATTTTATCTATAACGTCGCCCCGAAAATCATTTCCACTTTGATCACTATCGGTTTGGCTTTTTATTACCGGTCATATATGGCTTTGGTTATTGGCACGGTTTTGAGTAATGTTATTGTGGTTATGGCAAGTTACATTGTTGTCAATTTTCGGCCAAAGTTTTCTTTTGCAGAAATAAAGGATATTTGGGGCTTTTCCCAGTGGATATTGGTGCGAAATATTGCCGAATATATCAGCACGCAAGGCGATTTGCTTATTCTTGCCATATTGGCAACGCCCGCAAAAATAGGCTATTACAAGTGGGGTACTGAATTATCTTTCATGGCGGTAACCGAAATTCAACAGCCTTTTGCGCGGGCATTGGTCCCGGGGCTGGTTAAAATCAAACATGACCATGACCGCCTTATTGCCGCTTATTTAAAGGCATTGTCCATGATGACATTGGTGGCGGTGCCCATTGCCCTGGGGTTTGGGGCCGTGGCCCAGGAATTAGTCCCGCTGTTTTTGGGCGGGGGCGATAAATGGTTGCCGGTGGTGCCTCTCATCGAAGCCTTGGTCTTTTTCGCCATGTGCACGTCAATGTATGGCATTTCCGGAAGTTTA
>JALSHF010000223.1 GCA_026982375.1 Emcibacter sp.
CGGCTTTGAATATCCTGAAGGAAGGTGGCTTCTACAGGGTTTTCAACAGGGCTCTGGCCAGAAGCGGGTAATATAACAATTAAGGCGGTGATCAGGCCGCTGGTTAAAAATCCTGAAATAATATTGGCTGTTTTCATAAGGTTCCTCACTATGCTATGACAGGAAGCATACCATTAAAATCAGGATGAATAAAATCAAATATGGCCGCGATAAGAGATATCAGAAACAAGGCGATCCAAAAGCTTGATCAGACGGGTAATGAAACATCCGGTCTGGATGTGGACTTGTTGCTGGAAGCGGCCACGGGTTTGACACCACTGGATTTTATTTTAGAGCCGGATCGGCAAATAGGCCCGAAACAAAAGGCAGACTTTCAAAACCTTCTTGAGCGGCGGCTTAAGCGAGAGCCCATATCGCAAATACTCGGCAAGAAAGATTTCTGGACGCTGACATTTAAGGTGAGCCGTCATTGCCTTACGCCCCGGCCAGACAGCGAGACTTTGATCGAGGCCGCGCTTAAATCCATACCAGACAAGAAGAAGACATTAAAAATATTGGATTTGGGGACGGGAAGCGGATGCCTTATCCTTTCCCTGTTGTCCGAATTACCGCATAGTCTGGGCACGGCTGTTGATATATCAGACAAGGCGCTGGATCTGGCAAAAGAAAATGCGCTGCGGCTGGGTTTTCAAGAAAGATGCAGATTCATTCTGAGCGATTGGGTGCAGGCATTGCCGCCCGGGGAAAAATTCGATATTATTCTGTGCAACCCGCCCTATATCGCTGAAGAAGAGGCAGAAACCCTTGCCCCGGATGTGCAGGGTTATGAACCTCATATGGCGTTATTTGCCAAGGACAACGGCATGGAGGAATATGAGAAGCTTGGTAAAATTCTGCCCGGTCTGATGACAGACGGCGGCCACGCTTTTCTGGAAATTGGTCATGAACAAGGGCTGCGCGCGGTGAATATTTTTAAAAATGGGGGGGCTAAAAATATTCGGATAATACAGGATTTGGCGGGCCGGGATCGCTGCATAGCGCTTGATTTTTAAAAAACGGGCGGTAAATAAAGAATTAAGTTGGCATTTGGCCTGTAAAGCGGTAG
Source organism: Emcibacter sp. (assembly GCA_026982375.1). GTDB lineage: Bacteria > Pseudomonadota > Alphaproteobacteria > Sphingomonadales > Emcibacteraceae > Paremcibacter. The sequence continues at coordinate 1,106 of JALSHF010000223.1, forward strand.
GGTAAGGCCACTCTTTAAGAGAGTGTAAGGGTCCGGGATGATTATGACATCATAAATTACGATTATGACATCATAAAACTCTGGAAAAACAAACCCCAGATATTTAATATTTGAAAAAGTAACCGCTGTTAAGCAGAATGGTGCGCATAATCATTGTGAACAATATGCTTAAATCAGCCCTTATTTAGCGTAGTTTTCATGAATCATAATCAAAATGCGAGACAGCATAGGCAGCCGCGTTCAGGCCAGTCCAACAAGTCTCATAAGTCTCATCAGCATAACAACCAAAAACGCGGCGGCAAATCGCGGCAAAATAATAACCGTGGACAGCAATCCAATTCGCCGACACGGCAAATGGACAGCCGCGGGCCGGCGGGAAACCAGCGGGGAACTGCCGTTCAACTCTATGAAAAATATAAAACATTAGCGCAGGACAGGCGGGCAACGGACCGGCTTGAATCAGAATCCCTGTCTCAGCATGCGGATCATTATTACCGCGTATATGCGGAATTTGCTGCAACAGAGGCCGCCAATAAAGCGGCCCATGATAAAGAAATGGCCCGAAAAGCGTTGGAAGAGGTGGAACGCCGTGCCAATGCTAAATCCGCAGAAGACGTGAGGCAGAATGATCATCCGGAACAACCTCTTGAATCTAAGGATAGTCATAAAAAACCAGACCATAATAACAAGCCTAAAAAACCCATATATGTGGCAAAAAACACCCCGGCCGATGATCCGGCACAAGATGATCCAGAACAACCGGCCTTAAAGCTTGACCTTGATGTGCCAAAGAAAAAGCCCGCAAAAAAAGCAATCAAAAAAGCAGTGGCGAAACCGGCCAAGATTCAGGAAGACCATTCAGAAAATGTGGCGGAAGATACGACAATAAAGACAGCAGAAGACATCGCGCCGCCTAAAAAGAAGCGCGCACGCCCGGCAAAGGCATCAGAAAAACCACCGGAAAAAATAATCATAGCAACAGACGCTGAAGCTTAAAACGATAAAAGCAGTGCTTTTTTCAGGGATTTTTAAAAAGGTCGGGGAATATGTTCCCCGACCTTTATTTTTTGTAAAGATAACGCGGGTTTAGGGCTGTTTTTAACAAAAAAAAGCCCCGGCCCCTTGTGTGATAAATATACCACATTACATATAGGGATATATTGTTTTTATCAAAGGAGTTTGAGGGACATGGATTTTGAAAAATATACCGACCGGACAAAGGGTTTCATTCAGTCTGCCCAGGGCTATGCCATTCGTGAAGGTCACCAGAGATTTACGCCAGAACATATTTTAAAGGTTATCCTTGAAGATAAAGAAGGTTTGGCGGCCAATTTAATGACCGCTGCGGGGGCCGATGCCAAAATGGCCCTCGAGGCGGTTACGAAAGAGGTGCTGGGCTATCCAAAAGTTGAAGGCGGCGGCGCGGGCCAGTTATATCTTTCCGCAGAAACCGCCCGCCTGTTTGAAAATGCCGAAGAAATTGCTCAAAAAGCCGGTGATGATTATGTGACGGTGGAGCGATTATTGCTGGCGCTTGTCTTGGCCAAAGATACCAAATCAGCAACAATGCTAAAATCTGCGGGCCTGACCGCGCAGAATTTAAATGCGGCCATCAATGACATTCGTAAAGGCCGCACCGCTTCCAGCGCCAGCGCCGAAGATAATTATGATGCGCTCAATAAATATGCGCTGGATTTAACCCAGTCTGCCCGCGACGGTAAATTGGATCCTGTCATTGGCCGGGACGAGGAAATTCGCCGCACCATACAGGTTCTTTCCCGCCGCCGTAAAAACAACCCCGTATTGATTGGCGAACCCGGGGTTGGTAAAACGGCCATTGTCGAAGGGCTGGCGCTGCGCATTGCTAACGGCGATGTGCCCAGCAGTCTGAGCGAAAAACGGGTTATGATGCTGGACATGGGGGCGCTGATTGCCGGCGCGAAATATCGCGGGGAATTCGAAGAGCGCCTGAAGGCTGTCTTGCAGGAAGTCTCGGCCTCTGATGGTCAGATCATATTGTTCATTGATGAAATGCACACCATTGTCGGCGCGGGGGCCAGTGAAGGTTCCATGGATGCCTCCAATCTTTTAAAGCCGGCTTTGGCGCGCGGTGAACTTCATTGTATTGGGGCCACCACATTGAATGAATATCGTAAATATGTGGAAAAAGACGCCGCTCTGGAAAGACGGTTCCAGCCGGTGATGGTGGTTGAGCCCACCGTGGAAGATACCATTTCCATATTGCGCGGTCTGAAAGAAAAATACGAGCTTCATCACGGCATTCGCATTACCGATAGCGCCACTGTTGCGGCGGCTGTTTTGTCTCATCGTTATATCAATGACCGGTTTTTGCCGGATAAAGCTATTGATCTTATGGATGAGGCCGCATCACGCATTAAAATGGAAGTGGACAGCAAGCCAACCGAACTTGACGAATTGGACCGCCGGATTATTCAGCTGAAAATCGAAAAAGAAGCCCTGCATAAAGAGAAAGACAAGGCTTCGCAGGAAAGATTGCAAAAGCTTGAAAAAGAACTGAGTGACCTGGAGCAAAAATCCGCCAGCATTACGGCCCAGTGGAATTTGGAAAAAGCCCGTATTGCGGGCGATGTGAAAATAAAGGAACAGCTTGATCAGGCCCGCATCGAACTGGAGCAGGCCGAACGGCGCGGTGATCTGGCCAAGGCCGGAGAACTGGCTTACGGCATTATCCCTAAATTGGAAGAAGCCTTAAAAGCCGCCGAGGCCCATGAGGCCGAAGATACCGAGAATCTGCTGTTGAAAGAAGAGGTGCGCGAAGAAGATATCGCTGCCGTGGTCAGCCGCTGGACAGGCGTTCCCGTTGATAAAATGCTTGAGGGCGAGCGGGAAAAACTGATTCAGATGGAAGACTATATTGGAAAAAGAGTGATCGGACAGCATGAAGCGGTCAAGGCGGTTTCCGCCGCCGTGCGCCGCGCCCGCGCGGGCCTGCAAGATAAAAACCGCCCGATCGGATCTTTTTTATTCCTTGGCCCCACAGGGGTCGGCAAGACCGAATTGACCAAGGCACTGGCGGAATTTTTGTTCGATGATGAACATGCCATGGTGCGCATTGATATGTCTGAGTTTATGGAAAAACATGCGGTATCCCGACTTGTGGGTGCGCCGCCCGGTTACGTGGGCTATGAAGAAGGCGGTGTCTTGACCGAAGCCGTGCGCCGGCGGCCTTACCAGATTGTTTTGTTTGACGAGGTGGAAAAGGCTCATCCCGATGTCTTTAACATTTTGCTTCAGGTGCTTGACGATGGCCGCCTGACCGATGGGCAGGGCCGGACGGTTGATTTCACCAATACGCTGATTATCCTGACCAGTAATCTGGGCAGTGATGTGCTTGCGGGCCTTGAGGATGATCAGGATGTGGAAGCCGTTCGCGGGCTTGTCATGGAACATGTGCGCGCGGCCTTCCGTCCGGAATTTCTTAACCGCCTTGACGAAGTCACCCTGTTTCACCGTCTTGCGCGCAGCGATATGCATGGCATTGTGGATATTCAATTACGTCATCTGGAAAAACTTCTGGCGGACCGAAAACTTACCCTCGAACTAGACAGCAGCGCCAAAGACTGGCTGGCCAACGCGGGCTATGATCCGGTGTATGGTGCGCGGCCTTTAAAACGGGTTATCCAGCGCGCGCTGCAAGACAAGCTTGCCGATTTGATTTTGGCCGGTGATATTCGTGACGGCGATATTGTAACTGTTACCGCCGGTGCCGATGGGCTGGAATTATCGGGATGATTTTGGGGGGGCTAACTTTCGTCCCTCCAGAACTTCTTGTAAATCGTCAGTTATGGCATCACCCGGAAAAGGGCTGATGTCATGGCTTTCATAGCTCCATTGAAACAAGCGATAAGGGTCATAATGATCAAACTTGCCGTTGCCATCAAAATCTATCCGGCCGCGAATTAAAAAATAGGGTAGATTCTGGTCCGTGATAAAGGATATGTTATCCAGTTCGGGCATAGCAAGTTTTGTTAAGGTTTCATCCGTGAATCTATAGACATAATAATCATCGACCATGTCCTTTTTGCTGCCCTTTGTTTCAGACAGGCTCAGCGTTTGAAGAAGGGCAAAATGGCTGTCATGATATTTATGGATATTAATATGGTGCACCAGCAACCGCTGATCAAAAATCTTTTTTATGCTGTTATTGGCAGTATTGTAGATCAAAATATTATTATATTTTCCGCCTGATCGGCCATAATAAGTGTCCAGCATGCCCCGTTTCATTGAGCGCAGGCTAATATTTTCTCTGGCCTGTTCATTTTCAAGCGTCGTCTGGGAAACCGGAATGATATAATAGGGGCTGGGCACGGTTTTTTTGCTGCCATCTTCCTGAGGGATATGATCCGTCCATGCCCAAAAACCCCGTTCATAAGATATGGTTTGGGTAAATTTATTATTTTTGATCAGCTGGATAACCTTGTGATCAGGCAGAGGCGTATGGTCGGGTCTTGTCCATTCTTTATAGAAATCAACGGCGACCACCATAAGAGTAATAGCCGAAAATATAACAATAGCACTTCCCACTATGGCAAATAGAATCTGATTAAATTTTTGTAACCTGGACATTTTGGACATGGGGCCTCCCCAGACTGATGTTCACATCACGATAGATTAATTGGCGCGTTATCTCAATGAGAAAATTCGCGGCAATCTTGTGACTGTCCCGGTTTTAAAACCAAAAGACGCAAGGATAAAATACTGAGGGGTAGAAGCATTTCACCCGTATTAAAGAAACAACAACATAAATTCAGTTTATACAGGTCATGAAATGGAGATGTTAAATGCGTAAAAACCAATTGCCAACACTTACCAAACGGCAATTTGTCAAGGGTATTGCTGCCGCGACCACGATCGCCTCTACCGGCTTATTCAGTAATATCTCATGGGCGAAGGCAAATCCGTCTGAATTAACCGGAACGGAATTTCATCTTGAAATTACCCCCATGCCGGTCAATTTTACCGGGAAGACGCGCATTGCTACCGTGGTGAATGGCATGCTGCCCGGGCCGGTTTTGAAATTTAAAGAAGGCGATGAGATTATAATCCATGTCACCAACAGGCTGGACGAGATGACAACGATTCACTGGCATGGCATTATTCTTGACGCTGAAATGGATGGCGTGCCCGGCATAAGTTTCCCGGGGATAGAGCCGGGGGAAACATTCGTTCATAAGTTCACCGCCGTACAAAATGGGACATATTGGTATCATGCCCATACGCTTGCGGAACAAACGGGGCTGTATGGCGCGCTTATCATTGAACCCCGGGTGGTGCCGGATGATGAACATGTTGACCGTGATTATACGGTTATTCTCAGCGACTGGACGGATGAAAATCCTGTTGATGTCTTTCTGAATTTGAAAAAAATGGGCGGCTACTATAATTACCAACAGCCAACTTTGGGGGATTTCATGGATGATATATCCCTTTTGGGGATGGGCAAGGCCATTTCAAAGCGCCATATGTGGAATAAAGCAAGAATGGGCCGGACGGATTTCAGCGATGTCTCCGGGGCAACCTATACCTATCTGATGAATGGCACATCGCCCAATGGCAACTGGACAGGAATGGCAAAGAAGGGCGAACGGATACGGCTGCGGTTCATTGGCGCGGGTACGGCAAGCTTTTTTGATGTGCGGATACCGGGCCTGAAGCTTAAGGTAATTTCTACCGATGGCCAGCGTGTCGTGCCCGTCGATGTTGACGAATTCAGAATTGGTGCGGGCGAAACATATGATGTTATCGTCGAAATTCCCGACGACAGGGCTTATACAATTTTCGCCCAGTCAATGGATCGTTCCGGCTATGCCCGAGGCACCCTGTCACCAAGGCCCGGCATGACGGCAGAGGTTCCCGCTCTTGATGCTGTTGTCCCGTTGGAAGACAGGGATATGATGGGCAACATGGCGGCAATGGGGAGTATGAAAATGGATATGGGCGGCATGAAGATGAGCGGCGCGGCGAAAAAGCCAAATCATGCCCGTACGGAATATGGCCCCGGCGTTGATATGCGTGTTGATTATCCCCGGCTGAACCTTGACGATCCGGGCCCGGGCCTACGTAATAATGGTCGCCGTGTATTAACCTATGCCGACCTGAAAAGCGCGTTTTCTCTGCCGGATAGCAGACCGCCAAGCCGGGAGATTGAACTGCATTTAACCGGTAACATGGAACGGTTTATCTGGTCGCTAGATGGCCTGAAACTTAATGAGGCCAAACCATTGCATTTTCCGAAAGGAGAAAGAATCCGGGTCATTCTCCATAATGATACCTCTATGGCCCACCCCATGCATCTGCATGGCATGTGGTCTGATCTGGAATCTCCTGACGGGGGGTTTCAGGTCAGAAAGCACACCATTTCCGTTCAGCCGGCACAAAGGGTGAGCATGCTTGTCACGGTAGACGCAGAAGGACGCTGGGCGTTTCATTGCCATCTTCTTT